>NZ_JBMKHT010000017.1:0-92710 GCF_049238165.1 Enterobacter cloacae complex sp. IR5422
GGCCAAAATCAGCCACGAAGAGACGATTTTGGGCTGAAAATTGGAAAATTGAGCCACAGGACGTCGATAAAGGACGGTTTGGGGCGTCATATCGGGAGCTGCGGACCACTTAATCGCAACTTCCTTAGATATAAACATCAGCTAGCAGCGCAGATTAAATTATCCGTTGCATTCATCGTGCTGAAAATTCTGATGACACCTGATAACTCAGTGCTGAATATGAAGGCATGCGTGATAACTTCGTTGAAGCGATCAAACAACAGCATGACGATACCTGGATGGAAAAGGATAGGCTGGTTAAAAAATAGACAGAGGAGGATCACATCAAAAAATTCTGGAGCGGGCGAAGGGAATCGAACCCTCGTATAGAGCTTGGGAAGCTCTCGTTCTACCATTGAACTACGCCCGCTTTGAGGTGCGTAAGGCATTATAGACCTTACGCACCTTCATACAAGCCTCTTCACAACTAACCGGCGATTAAATAATCACTTAGCACTTCGGTTTGCTGCCGGGCGCAGGAAGATAACGCTGCGGATCGATGGCCGTCGCCTTGTAGCGAATCTGGAAATGCAGCTTCACTGAATCCGTACCGGTACTGCCCATGGTGGCAATCTTCTGCCCTGCTTTGACGTTCTGCCCGTTGTTGACCAGCATCGTGTCGTTGTGCGCATAGGCCGTGATGTAGTCTTCGCCATGCTTAATCATGATCAGGTTACCGTAGCCGCGCAGCTGGTTACCCACGTAAACCACCTTCCCGGCCCCGGAGGCATAAACCGGCGTACCGCGCGCAGCGGCGATATCAATACCCTTGTTGCCACCTTCAGAGAGTGAGTAAGGGGCGACCACTTTACCGCTGGCAGGCCAAATCCAGCAGCGCTGTCCAACCGGCGGCCATGACGATTGTGGCACCTGATAGGACGGCGTCACTTTGGCGGTTTTGCCTTTCGAAGAGGATTTTTTACCGGAGGACGATCCGCCGCTAACCTTCAGCTGCTGCCCCACCTCGATGGTGTAGGGCGGAGAAAGGTTATTCAGACGCGCCAGATCCTTCACGCTGGTTCCCGTTGCGCGCGAAATCCGGTACAGAGTGTCCCCGCGTTTGACGGTGTAGACCGAACCGGAATAGCTTCCCGTATCCGAAGATTTGCTCCCTGAACAGCCCGCCAGTAATAGCGTCAGCGTCAGGCAAAAAATAGCGGTAAGGGGTTTTCTCGTCAGGCTTCCTGCAAACAAAACAGATCCTCGGTCAGCGTGAATGGCGCACTATGATAACAGCCAAAACGAACAGGGGTCATGCCCTTTTCCGCTCTACGAGCCAAACCGTTCGTATAAGAATGCAGTATAATGCTTCGGCTGATGGTGCTGAACCACTCGGCAATTTGGCACTGGAGCATCAATGAGTATTCAAGAACACGTTATTTTGGTAAACGACCAGGGAATGGTGATTGGCACTCAGGAAAAATATGCCGCTCACACGTTACATACCCCGCTGCATCTGGCGTTCTCTTCCTGGCTTTTTAACGCAAAAGGCGAATGTCTGATCACCCGACGCGCCTTAAGCAAAAAAGCCTGGCCCGGCGTCTGGACCAACTCCGTGTGCGGCCACCCGCAGTCGGGCGAAGAGACAGTCCAGGCGATAATCCGCCGCTGCCGCTTTGAAGTGGGCGCAGAACTGACCGATATCACCGCCGTCGCCCCTGAATTTCGCTATCGGGAAACCGATCCGTCCGGGATCGTGGAAAACGAAATTTGCCCGGTCTTCGCCGCCCGCATCACCAATGACGTGACGATAAACGAAGATGAAGTGATGGACTATCAGTGGGTTGAGCTGGACGCGCTATTCCGCGCGCTGGACGCGACGCCCTGGGCCTTTAGCCCGTGGATGGTCATGGAAGCGACAACCGCCCGCGAAAAACTCAAAGCCTTCGCGGCGCAATAAAAAAGCCCCTTTCGGGGCTTTTTTTACATCTTAACGTCTTACTTCACCGGGCGCATCGCCGGGAACAGGATCACGTCGCGGATGGTATGGCTGTTAGTGAAAAGCATCACCATACGGTCGATACCAATACCCAGACCCGCCGTCGGTGGCAGGCCGTGCTCCAGCGCGGTCACGTAGTCTTCGTCGAAGAACATCGCTTCGTCGTCGCCTGCCGCCTTCGCGTCAACCTGATCCTGGAAGCGCTGAGCCTGGTCTTCCGCATCGTTCAGCTCGCTAAAGCCGTTGCCGATTTCACGGCCGCCGATGAAGAATTCGAAGCGATCGGTGATCTCCGGGTTCTGGTCATTACGACGCGCCAGCGGAGAGACTTCAGCCGGGTACTCGGTAATGAAGGTCGGCTGAATCAGGTGCGCTTCGGCCACTTCTTCGAAGATCTCGGTCACGATACGGCCCAGCCCCCAGCTCTTCTCAACCTTGATACCGATGCTTTCGGCGATCGCTTTCGCAGAATCGAAGTTATCCAGATCGGCCATGTTGGTTTCCGGACGGTACTTCTTGATCGCTTCGCGCATGGTCAGTTTTTCGAACGGCTTGCCGAAGTCGAAGACTTCTTCACCGTAAGGGACCTGCGTGGTGCCCAGAATATCCTGCGCCAGGGTACGGAACAGGGATTCGGTCAGCTCGATCAGATCTTTGTAATCCGCATACGCCATATAGAGTTCCATCATGGTGAACTCTGGGTTATGACGAACGGAGATCCCTTCGTTACGGAAGTTACGGTTAATTTCGAACACGCGATCGAAACCACCGACCACCAGACGCTTCAGGTACAGTTCCGGCGCGATACGCAGGTACATGTCCAGGTCCAGGGCGTTGTGATGGGTGATGAACGGACGCGCAGACGCGCCGCCAGGGATCACCTGCATCATTGGGGTTTCCACTTCCATAAAGTCGCGGTTCACCATGAACTGGCGGATACCGGCCATGATCTGGGAGCGAATTTTGAAGGTCTTGCGGGATTCATCGTTAGAGATGAGATCCAGGTAGCGCTGACGATAGCGCGCTTCCTGATCCTGCAGGCCGTGGAATTTGTCCGGCAGCGGGCGCAGGGCTTTGGTCAGCAGACGCAGCTCGGTGCAGTGGATAGACAGTTCACCGGTTTTGGTTTTGAACAGTTTACCTTTTGCGCCCAGGATATCGCCCAAATCCCACTTCTTGAACTGCTCGTTGTAGATGCCTTCCGGCAGATCGTCACGGGAAACGTACAGCTGAATGCGGCCGCCAACGTCCTGCAGGGTCACGAAGGAGGCTTTACCCATGATACGACGGGTCATCATGCGGCCCGCAACGGCCACTTCAACGTTCAGCGCTTCCAGCTCTTCGTTCTCTTTCGCGTCGAAGTCAGCGTGCAGTTGGTCTGAGGTGTGGTCACGACGAAAATCGTTCGGGAACGGCACGCCCTGCTCGCGCAGCGCTGCCAGCTTCTCGCGGCGGGTTTTCAGTTCGTTGTTAAGATCGACTACCGCGTCAGCGCCCTGTGCTTGTTGTTCAGACATGTTGGTTCCTCATAACCCTGCTTTCAAACTTGCTTCGATAAATTGGTCCAGGCTGCCGTCCAGCACCGCCTGCGTGTTGCGGGTTTCAACCCCGGTACGCAGGTCTTTGATGCGGGAGTCATCAAGGACGTAAGAACGGATCTGGCTGCCCCAGCCGATGTCAGACTTGTTGTCTTCCATCGCCTGTTTCTCAGCATTTTTCTTCTGCATCTCCAGCTCATAAAGCTTCGCTTTCATCTGCTTCATGGCCTGGTCTTTGTTCTTATGCTGGGAACGGTCGTTCTGGCACTGTGTTACCAGCCCGGTTGGAATGTGGGTAATACGCACCGCCGATTCCGTACGGTTAACGTGCTGGCCGCCCGCGCCGGATGCGCGGTAAACGTCGATACGCAGGTCCGCCGGGTTAATTTCGATATCGATATCTTCATCAACTTCCGGGTAAACAAACGCGGAGCTGAAGGAGGTATGACGACGGCCGCCGGAGTCGAACGGGCTCTTACGCACCAGGCGGTGAACGCCGGTTTCAGTGCGCAGCCAGCCGTAGGCGTAATCACCGATGATCTTGATGGTGACGGATTTAATACCGGCCACTTCACCTTCAGACTCTTCGATAATTTCGGTTTTGAAGCCGCGCGCTTCGGCCCAGCGCAGATACATACGCATCAGCATGCTGGCCCAGTCCTGCGCTTCGGTACCACCAGAACCTGCCTGAATATCAAGATAGCAGTCAGCGCTGTCGTATTCGCCGGAGAACATGCGACGGAATTCAAGCTGCGCCAGCTTCTCTTCCAGCACGTCGAGTTCTGCCACGGCTTCGTTAAAGGTCTCTTCGTCGTCGGCTTCGACGGCCAGCTCCAGCAAACCGGAAACATCTTCCAGCCCCTGGGCCATTTGATCCAGCGTATCTACGATAGCTTCGAGAGAGGAACGCTCTTTACCCAGCGCCTGTGCGCGTTCAGGTTCGTTCCAGACGTCCGGCTGTTCCAGCTCGGCGTTTACTTCTTCAAGACGCTCTTTCTTGGCATCGTAGTCAAAGATACCCCCTAAGAACGTCAGAGCGCTCCGTGAGGTCCTGAATACGGTTTTTTACCGGATTAATTTCAAACATGGTCTGTTTTCTTTTATGGACTTGTCAAAATGCGGTGATAAGAGCGGGATTGTACCGAATC
This sequence comes from Enterobacter cloacae complex sp. IR5422, assembly GCF_049238165.1. Taxonomy (NCBI): domain Bacteria; kingdom Pseudomonadati; phylum Pseudomonadota; class Gammaproteobacteria; order Enterobacterales; family Enterobacteriaceae; genus Enterobacter; species Enterobacter cloacae complex sp. IR5422. Next base: position 4,665 of record NZ_JBMKHT010000017.1, read on the forward strand.
CACGCCCTTTTTTATAGAGATTACTGCCGCTAAATTGGCCAGATATTGTCGATGATGATCTGAAGGGTGCGGTTACCGCGAAACTCGTTGATGTCCAGTTTGTACGCCAGCTCGACCTCGCGCACGCCGTTGTCCGGCCATACCGCCGTGTCAACGTTAAAGGCAATGCCATCCAGCAGCGGGCCGCCGCCGACCGGTTCAACCATCACCTTCAGATGACGCTCGCCGACGATGCGCTGCTGCAGCAGGCGGAAACGGCCATCGAACAGCGGTTCCGGGAACATCTGCCCCCATGGACCGGCATCGCGGAGCATTTGCGCCACGTCCATCGTCATCTCAAGCGGTGAAAGCTCGCCATCGGACACCACTTCCCCCTGCAGCAGGGCCGGGTCAATCCAGTCGGTGACCAGCTCGCCGAACAGGCGCTGAAACTCGTCGAATTTCGCCTCTTCCAGCGACAGGCCTGCCGCCATCGCATGGCCGCCGAACTTGATCATCAGGCCCGGATACAGCGTATCGAGACGCTCCAGCGCGTCGCGCATGTGCAGCCCCTGAATCGAGCGGCCAGAGCCTTTCAGCGTGCCGTCGCCCGCGGGGGCGAAGGCGATCACCGGGCGGTGGAAGCGCTCTTTGATGCGCGACGCCAGAATGCCGACCACGCCCTGATGCCACTCGGGATGGTACATTGCCAGGCCGCCCGGCAGCGTATCGCCGCTGCGTTCAAGCTTTTCACACAGGGTCAGCGCTTCGGCCTGCATTCCCTGCTCAATCTCTTTACGTGTCTGGTTCAGGGCGTCCAGCTCGTTGGCCAGCACGCGCGCCTCACCGATGTTGTCGCACAGCAGCAGCGCGACGCCAACGGACATATCGTCCAGTCTTCCGGCCGCATTCAGGCGCGGCCCGAGCGCAAAGCCCAAATCGCTTGCCGCCAGCTTGAGCGGGTCGCGGTTGGCAATTTCCAGCAGCGCCTTGATCCCCGGACGGCACTTGCCCGCCCGGATACGGCTCAAGCCCTGCCAGGTCAAAATACGGTTATTGGTATCGAGCGGCACCACGTCAGCGACGGTACCCAGCGCCACCAGATCGAGATATTCGGCCAGGTTCGGTGCGGCAATACCGCGGGAGTCGAACCAGCCCTTGTCGCGTAACAGGGTACGCAGCGCCAGCATCAGATAAAACGCCACGCCTACGCCCGCGAGGGATTTCGACGGAAAATCACAGTCGCGCAGGTTGGGGTTAATAATCGCGTCGGCGGCAGGCAGCGTTTCACCGGGGAGATGGTGATCGGTAACCAGCACCGGGATCCCCAGCGCGTGGGCATGATCGACCCCCGCATGGGAAGAGATCCCGTTATCGACGGTCATGATCATCTGCGCACCGCGGGCGTGGGCCTGATCGACCACTTCCGGGCTGAGTCCGTAGCCGTCTTCAAAACGGTTCGGCACCAGATACGTGACGTTATCGCAGCCCAGCGCGCGCAGGCTGAGCACGCTCAGCGCGGTGCTGGTTGCGCCGTCGGCATCGAAATCCCCTACTACCACAATACGCGTGTTCTCACGCAGGGCGTTGTAGAGCATTTCAGTGGCTTTTTCGATGCCGTTCAGCTGCTGCCAGGGCAGCATCCCTTTTACGCTACGTTCAAGATCCTCAGCACGACGCACGCCGCGGCTGGCGTAGAGGCGCTTCAGCAGCGGCGGGAGATCGTCCGGCAAATCAATCGGTTCAACCGCCTCGCGGCGGCGCAATTTTATCGGGGCTTTCACGCGGATTATTTACCACTAACCTGTTTCTGGTGCGCGTCGAGGAACTCTTTCATCTCTTTTGGTCCCTGATAGCCCGGAACGACGTACCCGTTGCTCAGGACAATCGCTGGCGTACCGCTCACGCCAAACTGCACGCCCAGCGCGTAGTGGTTAGCGATATCAATGTCGCAGGAGGCCGGCTTAACGCCTTTGCCGTTCATCGCGTCGTCAAACGCTTTGTTGCGGTCTTTTGCACACCAGATCGCCTTCATATCCTGCTCCGGCTGGCTCTGCACGCCCGCGCGCGGGAAGGCCAGGTAACGCACGGTAATACCCAGCGCGTTGTAGTCTTTCATCTCTTCATGCAGCTTGTGGCAGTAGCCGCAGGTGATATCGGTGAAGACGGTAATAACGTGTTTTTCCTGCGCCGCCTTATAGACGATCATCTCTTTTTCGAGCGCGTTCAGGTTTTTCATCAGCAGCTGGTTGGTCACGTTGACCGGCTGCGCGCCGCTCACGTCGTACATCGGCCCCTGAATAATGTGTTTGCCGTCTTCGGTGACGTACAGCACGCCGCTGTTGGTCAGTACCGTTTTCATCCCGGCGACCGGTGCTGGCTGAATATCGCTGCCGGTGACGCCAAGCTTAGCGAGCGACTGTTTGATAGCGGCGTCGTCAGCATGGGCGAAACCGGTGAAGGAGGCTGCCAGCAGGGTGAACAGCGCGAAACTCTTTTTCATAGTTGATCCTGTTACAATTCGTCGGCACTCACGCACGAGGGTGGTGCTGTTGGTGTAGCTGCCGCAGGCGTTCCGTCGCGACATGGGTGTAAATTTGCGTCGTGGAAAGATCGCTATGTCCCAGCAGCATCTGCACCACGCGTAAATCCGCGCCGTGGTTGAGCAGATGCGTCGCGAAGGCATGACGCAATACGTGCGGCGAAAGCTTTTCACTGTCGATACCGGCCAGTGTGGCGTAATGCTTGATGCGATGCCAGAACGTTTGCCGCGTCATCTGCTGTGCGCGCTGGCTCGGAAACAGAACGTCGATAGACGCGCCGTTGAGCAACCACGGGCGACCGTGCTCCAGATACGTTTCCAGCCAGTAAACCGCCTCTTCGCCCAGCGGAACCAGCCTTTCCTTGTTTCCTTTACCGATGACGCGCACCACGCCCTGACGCAGGCTGATGTCGCTCATCGTCAGGCCAACCAGCTCCGAAACGCGCAGGCCGGTAGCATACAATAGCTCAAGCATCGCTTTATCGCGTAACTCCAGCGGCAGGTCAACAGCCGGTGACTGTAATAATCTCTCAACTTGTGCTTCGCTGAGATCTTTTGGCAGCCGCTGCGGGAGCTTAGGGGATGCCAGCAGCGCGCTGGGATCGTCTTCGCGGATCTTCTCACGGTAGAGATGCTGGAACAGCCGACGCATGGCGCTGAGCAAGCGTGCGGAACTGGTGGCTTTGTAGCCCCCTTCTACACGTTCACAGAGCAGCGCCTGCAGGTCGTCGCTTTGCGCGCTCGCCAGCGAGAGCTGCCGACGGGCCAGCCACTCCACCAGCATGGTAAGATCGCGCCGGTAGGCGCTGAGCGTATTCTCGGCCAGATTTTTTTCCAGCCACAGCGCGTCGAGAAACTGTTCAACGAGTGCGAGATCCTTTTCCACATCAGCCCCTTTGATTCTGCAGTCAGGCCATTATGCCTGATTGTGACCGGTTTCTGGTACACTACGCGCAAAGTCAAAGCATGAATTGAGATAGTTACGCGATGAATATTGGTCTGTTCTATGGTTCCAGCACCTGCTACACCGAAATGGCGGCAGAGAAAATTCGCGACATCATTGGCCCGGAACTGGTGACGTTGCATAACCTGAAAGATGACGCGGTCGCGCTGATGGAACAGTACGATGTGCTGATCCTGGGCATCCCAACCTGGGATTTTGGTGAGATACAGGAAGACTGGGAAGCCATCTGGGATCAACTCGATTCAGTCAATCTCGACGGCAAGATCATTGCCATGTACGGCATGGGAGATCAGCTGGGTTACGGGGAATGGTTCCTGGACGCGCTCGGCATGCTGCACGACAAGCTGGCGCCGAAAGGGGTGTCGTTCATCGGCTACTGGCCAACCGAAGGTTACGAGTTCACCAGTAAAAAACCGATTATTGCCGACGGCGAGCTGTTTGTTGGGCTCGCGCTGGACGAAACCAACCAGTACGATCTTAGCGATGAACGTTTGCAAACCTGGTGCGAGCAGATCCTGGGTGAAATGGCAGAAAAGTTTAGCTAACGCGCGCTACCCCTGCGTCGTCTGTTGCAACAGCATCCGGCGCAGGTCTCGCCATTCGGCAGCATCCATACTGTCAGCCGCCAGCCACAGATGCTGGCAACGCCCGCCGTCCACCTTGCGTAACCGTAACATCATGCCGCAGTTGAGCATCCAGGGCATACCGAGAATATCCCACTCTTTACCCTGCCAGCGCAGGCGGGAATCCATCAGTAATTTAATCTCTCCCTGACGGGCATTAATACGACGCTGGCTGCGTACGCTGTCAAAAACGACAAACGACAGTAACAGCAGCCACAGCGGCGTATAGCTCAGCGGCCACGGCATCAGTAACACAAAGGCCGCAACCAGACCGTGGAGCAATAAAGACATCCACTGCGAGCGCCACGAGACGCGAAGATCAGATTGCCACAGGACCACGTTCCCGATTCCGTGTTTGAATTAATTGCACCATCCGTTGCAACTCGGTGTCGGCGGGTTTGCCGTGGTTCATCAGCCAGTTGAATAAATCCGGATCGTCAGACTCAAGCAGGCGAACAAACAGACGCTTATCGTCGTCGCTTAAGGTGTCATACTCATATTCGAAGAAAGGCATGATGGAAATATCAAGTTCACGCATGCCGCGACGGCACGCCCAGTGAATACGGGCCTTGTTGTTAATATCCATGTTCAGTTTCCTGCATTACGTTTGGCACAGTCGGTACCCCATTCGGTGTTCTTTATTTCTCTACGGGGACACCAGCTAGTGTAACGTGTTTTTGACCGTTTCATTACTGGAATATTGCGATCAACAAGCAGGCTTCCAGAATAATCCCTACAAACACAGCGGATTACACTATTTTGCGTGGCGCTACGCAGAACCGGTTTATGGCACAAATGGCCTGTTGAAAGCGCTTGCATTGCCTGCAGGCTCTTTTACCATTAGGCATTATCAAAGCGTTAAGCAATTCAGGATATCGTTATGGCCTTTACACCATTTTCTCCTCGCCAGCCCGCCGCCTCTGCGCGTCTGCCGCTGACGCTTATTTCTCTTGATGACTGGGCGCTGGCAACGCTCACCGGTGCCGACGCCGAAAAATATCTGCAGGGCCAGGTGACCGCCGACGTCAGCCAGATGACCGAACACCAGCACCTGCTGGCCGCCCATTGCGATCCAAAAGGCAAAATGTGGAGCAACCTGCGTCTGTTCCGCCGTCAGGACGGCTTTGCCTTTATTGAGCGCCGCAGCCTGCGAGACGCCCAGCTCAAAGAGCTGAAAAAATACGCGGTCTTTTCCAAAGTCACCATTGCCGCAGACGACGAACATGTCCTGCTGGGTGTGGCCGGCTTCCAGGCGCGTGCGGCGCTGAAAAACCTGTTCAGCGAACTGCCGGATGCCGAAAAGCCGCTCGTCAGCGAAGGCGCCACCTCAATCCTGTGGTTTGAACACCCGGCGGAGCGTTTCCTGTTAGTCACGGATGCGGCAACTGCCGAACGCGTCACCGAGGCGCTGCGCGGCGAAGCGCAGCTCAACAACAGCCAGCAGTGGCTGGCGCTGAACATCGAAGCGGGCCTGCCGATCATTGACGCTGCAAACAGCGCGCAGTTTATTCCTCAGGCAACGAACCTGCAGGCGCTGGGCGGCATCAGCTTTAAAAAAGGCTGCTACACCGGCCAGGAGATGGTCGCGCGTGCGAAATTCCGCGGGGCAAACAAACGCGCGCTGTGGACGCTGGCGGGACATGCCAGCCGCGTCCCTGAAGCGGGGGAAGATTTAGAGCTGAAGATGGGTGAAAACTGGCGCCGAACCGGCACCGTATTAGCCGCCGTACAGCTGGATGATGGACGTCTTTTGGTGCAGGCCGTTATGAACAACGACATGGAAGCGGACAGCGTGTTCCGCGTGCGTGACGATGTGAACACGCTGAGCATCGAGCCGCTGCCGTATTCTCTGGAAGAGTGATGCTGTATCGCCCGGTGGCGCTGCGCTTACCGGGCCTACTTATCCCGTAGGTCGGGTAAGGCGAAGCCGCCACCCGACGAAAAACTACACCTGCCCCACGTACAAATAAATCGCCAAAAAGTGGCACACGCTGCCGCCCAGCACGAAGCCGTGCCAGATGGCATGGTTGTAGGGAATGCGCTTGCAGACGTAGAAAATGACGCCGAGCGAATACACCACGCCGCCTAAGGCCAGAAGCGTCACGCCCCCAATCGACAGTTTGATTGCCAGCTGGTACACCACGATCAGCGACAGCCAGCCCATGGTCAGATAGGTGACCAGCGACAGCACCTTAAACCGGTGCGCGATGGTGAGCTTAAACAGGATCCCGAGCAGCGCCAGGCTCCAGATAACGATCATCAGCCCGCGCGACAGCGGTGAGTTGAGCCCCACCAGCAGAAACGGCGTATAGGTACCTGCAATGAGAAGATAGATAGCGCAGTGGTCAAATTTCTTGAGCCACATCTTGGCCCGCTGATGCGGGATCGCGTGATACAGCGTCGAGGCCAGAAACAGCAGGATCATGCTCCCGCCATAGAGACTGTAGCTGGTAATAGCCATCGCGCTGGCATTGGCGTCTACCGCCTGCACCAGCAATAACACCAAACCGACAATCCCAAACACCAGGCCAATGCCGTGGCTGATGCTGTTGGCTATTTCCTCAGCCAGCGAATATCCCTGTGCGATTAATGGTCTACTCACCATACAAAACTCCGGGAAAACAAAAGATGATTATTCATCGCATCACTATGCTAACTGAGAATGATTCCAGTGAACACCTGTTAGCTAAAATAATTTCACATCAGAATTTATGACTATAAATCATAGGCATAAATAAATTTTTCACCTAACATTTGTTCACATTAAAATTTAACCATTAAAAATCAAGAGCATAAAAATGGATCCTGTCGTCAGGCCCCATGTTATGATGAATACATCAGGTCTGAATAAGAGTTATGCCACTGTGAGTATGTTCACCCACTCCGCCATTGCCAGTCTCAATAACCTGGAGATGATGGTTTACAACTATGTCATTAAAAACCGTGACAAAGTCATGTACATGACCATCCGCGAGCTGGCGGATGCGGCGGGTGTCTCGACGACCACTATCCTGCGCTTTTGCCGCAAGCTTAACTGCGAAGGCTACTCGGAGTTTCGCGTTCGCTTTAAGCTTTATCTTGAACAAAACGAGCCCCAGCAGGCGAATTTCGGCACCAGCGAAATAATCAGCTTCTTTAAAAGCGTAAATAATGAAGAGTTCGACGCGTTATTAGATAGTGCGGTCGATATTATTTTATCGTCGGAACGCATTATATTTGTCGGCGCAGGAACGTCAGGCTCGCTGGCAAAATATGGCGCACGTTTCTTTTCTAATATCGGAAAATTCAGTAACCATATTGATGACCCTTATTTCCCGGTCACCAATGACATGGCGAAAAATGCGCTGGCGATTGTGCTCTCCGTCTCGGGTGAGACCGAGGAGATCCTGCGCTTCGCCAGCCAGTTTAGCCTGCATCACTGCAAGGTGCTCTCCATTACCAGCCACGAGCACTCGCGTCTCGCAAAACTGGCGGACTTTAATCTCTCCTGGCACGTTCCCCAGACGCGTATTGCAGGCGTCTACGATATCACCACGCAAATTCCCGTCATCTATATTCTGGAATCTCTCGGCCGTAAGCTGGCGAAGAAACTTGCAGAATAAAACATCCTGTTTTTTTGATGTGACAAATCACATTATGCCCAATTTGTTATATCGTGACATTTAATTTCGCTTTGCTAGACTCGATGCCAATAAGCCATTTATTGAGAATAGCAGCGATGAAAAAATTGACCTTACCAAAAGATTTTTTATGGGGTGGCGCGGTTGCCGCTCACCAGGTTGAAGGCGGCTGGAACAAAGGCGGCAAAGGGCCAAGCATTTGCGACGTATTAACCGGCGGCGCACACGGCGTGCCGCGCGAAATCACGCAGGACGTGGTGCCGGGAAAATACTATCCCAACCATGAAGCGATTGATTTCCACGGCCATTACAAGGAAGACATCAAGCTGTTTGCCGAGATGGGCTTCAAGTGTTTCCGCACCTCTATTGCCTGGACGCGTATCTTCCCGAACGGTGACGAAACGCAGCCAAACGAAGAAGGGCTTAAGTTCTACGACGACATGTTCGATGAGCTGCTGAAATACAACATCGAACCGGTGATCACCCTCTCCCACTTCGAAATGCCGCTGCACCTGGTGAAGGAGTACGGCAGCTGGACCAACCGTAAAGTGGTCGATTTCTTTGTGCGCTTCGCGGAAGTGGTCTTTGAGCGCTACAAAAATAAGGTCAAATACTGGATGACCTTCAACGAAATCAACAACCAGCGCAACTGGCGCGCCCCGCTGTTCGGCTACTGCTGCTCGGGCGTGGTCTATACGGAACATGAAAATCCGGAAGAGACCATGTACCAGGTCCTGCACCACCAGTTTGTGGCCAGCGCCCTGGCGGTGAAAGCCGCGCGCCGCATCAACCCGGAGATGAAAGTCGGCTGCATGCTGGCGATGGTGGCGCTCTATCCGTTCTCCTGCAAACCGGAAGACGTGATGTTCGCCCAGGAATCGATGCGCGAGCGCTACGTCTTTACCGACGTCCAGCTGCGCGGCTACTACCCGTCCTACGTGCTGAACGAATGGGAGCGTCGTGGCTTCTCCATCAAAATGGAAGCGGGTGACGAGCAGATCCTGCGCGAAGGCACCTGCGACTACCTGGGCTTCAGCTACTACATGACCAACGCGGTGAAGGCGGAAGGCGGCACCGGCGATGCCATTTCCGGTTTCGAAGGCAGCGTGCCGAACCCGCACGTGAAGGCCTCCGACTGGGGCTGGCAGATTGACCCGGTGGGCCTGCGCTATTCCCTGTGCGAACTGTACGAGCGTTACCAGAAGCCGCTGTTTATCGTTGAAAACGGCTTCGGTGCCTACGACAAGGTGGAAGAAGACGGCAGCATCAACGATGACTATCGCATCGACTACCTGCGTGCCCACGTGGAGGAGATGATCAAAGCCGTCACCCACGATGGCGTCGATCTGATGGGCTATACGCCATGGGGCTGTATCGACTGCGTGTCGTTCACCACCGGCCAGTACAGCAAGCGCTACGGCTTTATCTACGTGAACAAGCACGACGACGGCACGGGCGACATGTCGCGTTCCCGCAAGAAGAGCTTCGAGTGGTATAAAGGCGTGATTGCCAGCAACGGCGAGGCGCTGTGATTTTTTGCCCGGTGGCGCTGCGGTTACCGGGCCTACACGAATAGGAGGCCGGGCTGCCACCCGGCTTATTTCCCGCCCGCTAACTCAATAAAACTCCCCGTCACGTACGACGCCTTTTCGCTCAGCAGCCAGACAATCGCCTGGGCGACCTCTTCCGGCTGGCCGCCGCGCTGCATCGGCAGTAACGCTTTCACGCGGTCCACTCGCCCCGGTTCTCCGCCGGAAGCATGAATATCGGTATAGATCAGGCCCGGACGGACGCAGTTGACGCGAATGCCCTGCGCCGCCACCTCCAGCGACAGCCCCGTTGTCAGCGAATCCACCGCCCCCTTGGACGCGGCGTAATCCACATATTCACCCGGTGCGCCCAGGCGGGACGCCGCGGAAGAGACATTCACTATCGCCCCGCCCTTGCCGCCATGTTTGAAGGACATGCGTTTTACCGCTTCCCGGCAGCAGAGGAAGTAGCCCGTGACGTTGGTCGCCAGGACGCGGTTAATGCGCTCAGCGGAGAGATTCTCGATGGTGGATTGCTCAAACAGAATCCCCGCATTATTGACCAGCGCGGTCAGCTGCTCGCCTTCACGATCGAGGCTTTCAAACATCGCCAGCACCTGAGCTTCATCACTGATGTCTGCCCGAACGGCAAAGGCTTTACCGCCCGCCTCAACAATCTGGTTGATCACATCCGTTGCGGCCTTAATGTTGTGATGATAGTTCACCGCCACGGTGTAGCCTTCGCGGGCCAGCTGCAGCGCAGTGGCCTTCCCTATGCCCCGGCTGGCGCCGGTCACAAGTGCAATGCCCATTTTCTTCTCCCAATAAAAAAGCCGGGTGGCGGCTTCGCCTTACCCGGCCTACGTTACTACATCAGCAATGTTACTGGTATTCGCTCATCGGCACGCAGGAGCAGAACAGGTTACGGTCGCCGTAGACATCATCAAGACGCTTCACGGTCGGCCAGTATTTGTTCGCCACGCCTGCCGGGAAGACGGCCAGCTCGCGGGAATAGCCGTGGTTCCACTCGGCCACCAGCTCGTGCTGGGTGTGCGGAGCGTTGACCAGCGGGTTATCTTCCAGCGTCCACTCGCCGTCCTGCACGCGGTCAATTTCCATGCGGATGGCCAGCATCGCGTCGATAAAGCGGTCCAGCTCGGCTTTACTTTCGGACTCCGTTGGCTCCACCATCAGCGTGCCCGCAACCGGGAACGACATGGTAGGCGCGTGGAAGCCGTAGTCGATCAGACGCTTGGCAATATCCAGCTCGCTAATGCCGGTCTGCTCTTTAAGTGGACGAATATCGAGGATGCACTCGTGCGCCACGCGACCGTCGCGGCCGGTATAGAGCACCGGGAAGGCAGACTTCAGGCGCGTCGCAATGTAGTTGGCGTTCAGAATGGCCACCTGGCTCGCCTGCTTCAGCCCTTCCGCGCCCATCATGCGGATGTACATCCAGCTGATTGGCAGGATAGAGGCGCTACCGAACGGTGCCGCAGAGACCGCGCCCTGACGGGTCAGCATGCCTTCGATCTGCACCACGCTGTGGCCTGGGACAAACGGTGCCAGGTGCGCCTTCACGCCGATTGGCCCCATGCCCGGGCCGCCACCGCCGTGCGGGATGCAGAAGGTTTTGTGCAGGTTAAGGTGCGACACGTCCGCGCCGATAAAGCCCGGAGAGGTAATGCCCACCTGCGCGTTCATGTTCGCGCCGTCGAGGTATACCTGACCGCCGAACTGGTGCACCACTTCGCACACTTCACGGATGGTCTCTTCGTACACGCCGTGGGTGGACGGATAGGTCACCATGATGCAGGAGAGCTTGTCGCCCGCCTGTTCGGCTTTCGCGCGCAGGTCAGCCAGGTCGATGTTGCCGTTCTTATCGCACGCGACCACCACGACTTCCATGCCCGCCATCTGGGCTGAGGCCGGGTTGGTGCCGTGGGCAGAGCTTGGGATCAGGCAGATATCGCGATGGCCTTCGTTACGGCTTTCGTGATAGTGACGGATCGCCAGCAGGCCGGCATATTCACCCTGCGCGCCAGAGTTCGGCTGCATGCAGAGCGCGTCGTAACCGGTCAGCTTCACCAGCCAGTCGGAAAGCTGGTTAATCATCACGTGATAACCTTCCGCCTGCTCCGGCGGGCAGAACGGGTGCAGCTCGGAGAATTCAGGCCAGGTGATCGGGATCATCTCTGCTGCAGCATTCAGCTTCATGGTGCAGGATCCCAGCGGGATCATCGCCTGGTTCAGCGCCAAATCCTTGCGCTCCAGAGAGTGCATGTAACGCATCATCTCGGTCTCGCTGTGGTAGCGATTGAAGACCGGGTGCGTCAGGATGGCGTCGTTACGCAGCATGCTGTCCTGAATGGAGCGGCTGTCGAGCGCAACTTCTTTGTCGAGCGCGTCAATGTCCAGACCGTGCGCGTCACCCAGCAGCACGCTGAACAGATTCAGGATATCGTCGCGGGTGGTGCTTTCATCCAGCGTAATGCCGACGGCGTTGTGGATGTCGCTGCGCAGGTTGATCTTTGCCGCGTCCGCGCGGGCCAGCACGGCGGCTTTGTCCGCCACGTCCACGCACAGCGTGTCGAAATAGTGGGTATGGCGCAGCTTAAGACCTTTTTGCTGCAGGCCGCAGGCCAGGATATCGGCCAGGCGGTGAATGCGGCTGGCAATGCGTTTCAGGCCTGCCGGACCGTGGAACACGGCGTACAGGCTGGCGATGTTAGCCAGCAGCACCTGTGAGGTACAGATGTTGGAGTTCGCTTTCTCGCGGCGGATATGCTGCTCGCGGGTCTGCATCGCCATGCGCAGCGCGGTATTACCGGCAGCGTCTTTGGAGACGCCGATAATACGGCCAGGCATGGAACGTTTGAATTCATCTTTCGCGCCGAAGAACGCCGCGTGCGGGCCGCCGTAGCCCATCGGTACGCCGAAGCGCTGTGCTGAGCCGAATACGATATCCGCGCCCTGTTTGCCCGGGGCCGTCAGCAGCACCAGCGCCATAAAATCGGCGGCAACGCTGACAACAACCTTGCGGGATTTCAGCTCGGCAATCAGCGTGCCGTAGTCGTGCACTTCGCCGGTGGTGCCCACCTGCTGCAGCAGCACGCCGAAGACGTCCTGGTGATCCAGCACTTTGTCAGCGTCATCGACGATCACGTCAAAGCCGAAGGTTTCCGCACGGGTGCGCACCACGTCCAGCGTCTGCGGATGCACGTCCGCCGCCACGAAGAAGCGGTTGGCATTTTTCAGCTTGCTCACGCGCTTCGCCATCGCCATCGCTTCGGCGGCGGCGGTCGCTTCATCCAGCAGAGACGCAGAGGCGATATCCATACCGGTCAGATCCAGCGTTACCTGCTGGAAGTTCAGCAGCGCTTCCAGACGACCCTGGGACACTTCTGGCTGATACGGCGTATAGGCGGTGTACCAGCCCGGGTTTTCCAGCATGTTGCGCAGGATCACCGGCGGCAACTGCACGTTGGTGTAGCCCATGCCAATGTAAGACTTATAGCGCTTGTTCAGGCCGGCGATAGCCTTCAGCTCCGCCAGCGCGGCGAACTCCGTGGTGGCTTCCCCCACCTGAGGCGGCGTGGCTAGCTGGATGTCTTTTGGCACAATCTGGCCGATCAGTGCGTTTAATGAATCCGCGCCAACCGTCTTCAGCATCTCCTGCTGTTGCTGAGCATCCGGCCCAATGTGACGTTCAATGAAGGCGCCACGGTTTTCAAGCTGGCTTAAAGTCTGTGTCATGAGCGATGGTTCCTGAAACGTGCAGTGAATCGTAGTTATCTGTAACGCTGTTGCCCGGTGGCGCTAACGCTTACCGGGCCTACGTTGATCTCCAGGCCGGATAAGCGCAGCGCCATCCGGCACAACGTTATTCGTCTTCCAGTAGTGCTTCGTATGCGGTCGCATCCAGCAGCGCGGCAACCTGGGATTCGTCGCTGGCTTTGATCTTGAAGATCCAGCCGCCTTCATAAGGCTCGCTGTTGACCAGCTCAGGGGAGTCGCTCAGCGCGTCGTTGACCGCAACAATCTCACCGCTTACTGGTGCGTAGATGTCTGATGCCGCTTTTACGGACTCCGCCACGGCGCAGTCGTCGCCCGCGCTCACGGTCGTGCCCACGTCAGGCAGGTCAACAAACACCATGTCGCCCAGCAGCTCCTGCGCGTGCTCGGTGATCCCGACGGTGTAAGTGCCGTCCGCCTCTTTGCGCAGCCACTCGTGTTCTTTGCTGTATTTCAGTTCTGCTGGCACATTGCTCATTGAAGTTCTCCTGATAAAAATAGTTAGGCGACCGGCTTACCGGCGCGAACAAAAATCGGTTTGGTCACGTTGACCGGCATTTCGCGGTTGCGGATTTGCACCACCGCCGTTTCGCCAATGCCTGCCGGCACGCGTGCCAGTGCAATACTGTAGCCCAGCGTCGGTGAGAAGGTTCCGCTGGTGATCACGCCTTTGCGAGGATTGCCGTCTGCATCGGTAAAACGTACAGGCAGTTCGCCGCGCAGTACGCCTTTTTCCTTCATCACCAGGCCCACCAGCTGTTCAGTGCCCTTCTCGCGCTGCATCTCCAGCGCTTCACGGCCAATAAAGTCACGGTCAGCCGGTTCCCACGCGATGGTCCAGCCCATGTTGGCGGCCAGCGGAGAGACGCCTTCGTCCATCTCCTGACCGTAGAGGTTCATGCCCGCTTCCAGACGCAGCGTATCGCGCGCGCCCAGGCCCGCAGGCTTCACGCCCGCCTCCACCAGCGCACGCCAGAAATCAGCGGCCTTTTCGTTCGGCATCGCAATTTCGTAACCCGCTTCACCGGTGTAGCCGGTGGTGGCGATAAACAGATCGCCCGCCTGCACGCCGAAGAACGGCTTCATGCCTTCGGTGGCTTTACGTTGCTCATCGTTGAACAGAGACGCGGCTTTCGCCTGCGCGTTAGGCCCCTGCACGGCGATCAGCGACAGGTCATCACGGACGGTGATGTCGATGGCATACGGTTCGGCGTGTTGGGTGATCCAGGAGAGGTCTTTTTCGCGGGTGGCGGAGTTTACAACGAGGCGGAAGAAATCTTCGGTGAAGTAGTAGACGATAAGGTCATCAATCACGCCGCCCGAGGCATTCAGCATGCCGGTATAGAGCGCTTTACCCGGCGTCTTCAGTTTGGCGACGTCGTTTGCCAGCAGATAACGCAAAAACTCCCGGGTGCGGCTACCGCGCAGATCGACAATCGTCATGTGGGACACGTCGAACATACCGGCATCGGTGCGCACCGCGTGGTGCTCATCAATCTGCGAGCCGTAGTGCAGCGGCATCATCCAGCCGTGGAAGTCCACCATGCGGGCGCCGCATAACACGTGTTGTTCGTACAAAGGAGTCTGTTGAGCCATCTTGTCCTCGTTGAAAAATTCACCGTGAAACCCGGTATCGGCCCCGCGTTCGGGCACCGACGCAAACGTTCTCTTTTACCTGAACTTACCACCGAAAACGGCGGTTAACCATAAGGCAAAACAGGTCATCACATTAGCTTATGACCAAAAAACGCTGAAAAGCCTACAGAGTTATCCACTGGAAAAATGCGATTAACCCCGCACAAAATTAACAATGATCTAACAGGATTTAGCACATGGTGATATTTCGTGCGGAAAAACGGGCCGAATTTCCGTAACGAGAAAAACACGACATTAGATTATCTAATGCGAAAAATGACGTGAAATTAGAATATTTCAAACGAGGGAATTTCCCCGGCGCAGAGGCCGGGAAAAGAAAGTGTGACAGGGGTCTACATTATCGCAGCCAGTCCGGGAGGTCGTTCAGACCCATCGCCTGACGGAGGAGTTGAGGTTTAACACCCGGAAGGGTGTCAGCAAGCTTAAGGCCGATGTCGCGCAGCAGTTTTTTTGCCGGATTCGCGCCGGCAAACAGCTCGCGGAAGCCCTGCATGCCCGCCAGCATCATCGCCGCGCTGTGCTTGCGGCTGCGCTCGTAGCGACGCAGGTAGAGATGCTGGCCGATATCTTTGCCTTCACGATGCAGGCGACGCAGCTCCTCAACCAGCTCCGCCGCGTCCATAAAACCAAGGTTGACGCCCTGTCCGGCCAGCGGATGAATGGTATGCGCCGCATCCCCCACCAGCGCCAGACGGTGCGCCGCAAACTGACGCGCGTAGCGGCCGGTTAACGGGAACACCTGACGCTCGCTTTCAAGCGTGCACAGGCCAAGGCGGTTATCAAAGGCCACGCACAGCGCCTGGTTAAAGGCCTCCGGCGTCGCCTCATGCATCTGCTGGGCTTTTTCCGGCACCAGGGACCAGACAATTGAGCACAGGTGCGGATCGGCAAGCGGCAGGAACGCCAGTATGCCATCGTTGTGGAAAATCTGGCGCGCCACGCCTCCGTGCGCCTCTTCGGTACGGATCGTCGCGACCAGAGCATGATGGCGGTAATCCCAGTATGTCAGCGGGATATCGGCTTTATTACGCAGCCAGGAGTTGGCACCGTCAGCACCGACCACCAGACGCGCGGTCAGCATGTCGCCACTCTGCAGGGTGATAAACGCCTCGTTTTCGCCCCACGCCACCTGCTGGATCTGCGCAGGCGCAATCAGCGTCACGTCGCCGCACTGCTGTGCTTTCTGCCAGAGCGCGTGGTGGATCACCGCGTTTTCAACGATGTGCCCCAGATGGCTATAGCCCATGCTTTCATCGTCAAAAGCAATATGACCAAAGCTGTCTTTATCCCACACTTCCATGCCGTGATAGCAGCTGGCACGGTGCGCCACAATATCTGCCCAGACGCCAAGGTGCGTCAGCAGCTTTTCGCTGGCCGCATTGATCGCCGAGACGCGGAGTTCCGGCGGCGCATCCGGTGCAACGGGCTGAGGCTGCTTTTGCTCCAGCACCGCCACGCGCAGGCCGCTGCCCTGTAATCCGCAGGCCAATGCCAGTCCAACCATTCCGCCGCCAACGATGGCGACATCAACATTTTGCACGGTGATAACTCCTTAACGCGCGACCCAACCCAGGGTCCGCTGCGCCAGCACGTCACGTGCCGGAATGAATAATTCCATCGCCATCAGCCCAAGGTTGCGACCCGCAACCAGCGGTGCCCAGCGATTGGCAAAAAGATGAACCAGACCATCGGTCACACCGATGGTGGCCTCTTTATCCACCTGTCGGCGCTTCTGGTAATGACTCAGCACCGAATAGGCCCCACAGTCTTTTTGCTCGCCCCACGCCTGCGCCAGAGATTCGGCCAGGCTCATGACATCGCGTAAGCCAAGGTTGAAACCTTGCCCCGCGATGGGGTGCAGCGTCTGCGCAGCGTTACCGACAAGCGCCAGACGATGGGAGACAGACTGAGACGCCGTGGTCAGCGAAAGCGGGTAGACCGTCCGCTTGCCGGCATGGGTAATACGCCCCAGCCGCCAGCCAAAGGCTTTCTGCAGCTCGGTACAAAAACGTTCGTCGGACCAGGCCTTAACCTCTTCCGCCTTATCCTGCGGGTGACACCAGACCAGGGAACAGCGCCCGTCCGACATCGGCAGCATCGCCAGCGGGCCATGCTGCGTAAAGCGCTCAAAGGCCCTGCCGTTGTGGTCAGCTGCGGTAGCGACGTTCGCAATGACCGCCACCTGGCCGTAAGGCTGCTGGCGCCACTCCACGCCACACTGGGTGCCGAGCGACGAGCGCGAACCGTCCGCAGCGACCAGAAGCTGGCCTTCAAGGACGGTGCCGTTTTCCAGGGTCACGCTGACCGACGCGTCACTCCGACTCACGCTGGCCACGCGCGCGGGGCAATGCAGCGTGACGCCCGGCGCGTCCTGGAGCAGGCGGAACAGACGCAATCCGACGTCGTGCAGCTCAACAACCTGACCCAAGGCATCAATCCGGTAATCCTGCGCGTCCAGCGTGACAAAGCCTGCATGTCCGCGATCGCTGACGTGAACGGTACCGATCGCCGTAGCACGGTCGGCAATCGCCTGCCAGATCCCAATGCGGGAAAGCTGCTGGCAGGTGCCCTGCGCCAGCGCAATGGCGCGGGCATCAAAACCGGGGTGGTTCGACGCCTCTGGCGCAACGGCTTCTACCAGGTGCACCGGAAGCTGGCCCTGCGTCATATGCGAAATGGCCAGCGCCAGCGTGGCCCCGGTCATGCCGCCGCCCACGATAATCACGCTCATGCGCGCGCCGCTGCCATCAGCGCCTCGATATCGTCAGCGTTTTTCACGACGCTGGCGGTCAGGTTTTCGTTACCGGTTTCGGTAATCACGATATCGTCTTCAATACGAATGCCAATCCCGCGGTATTCTTCTGGCACGTCGGCATCCGGCGCGATGTAGAGACCCGGCTCCACGGTTAACACCATGCCCGGCTCCAGCACGCGCGAACGGTCGGCGCCGTATGCGCCAACGTCATGCACATCCAGCCCCAGCCAGTGGCTCAGGCCGTGCATGAAATACGGTCGGTGCGCATTTTCAGCAATCAGGGTGTCGACATCCCCTTTCAGGATCCCGAGCCTGACCAGACCGGTAATCATGATGCGCACCACTTCGCCGGTCACTTCCTGCATGGAAGTCCCCGGACGATACAGTTTGAGCGCTGTCTCAAGGGATTCGAGAACAATGTCGTAAATCGCGCGCTGTGCCGGTGAGAATTTACCGTTCACCGGGAAGGTACGGGTGATGTCCCCCGCATAGCCCTGATATTCGCAACCGGCGTCAATCAGCACCAGATCGCCGTCGCGCAGCGCACTTTCGTTTTCGGTGTAGTGCAGAATGCAGCCGTTTTCCCCGCCGCCGACAATGGTGTTGTAGGAGGGATAGCGCGCGCCGTGGCGGTTAAATTCGTGGTGAATTTCGCCTTCCAGCTGGTATTCGAACATCCCGGGACGGCATTTCTCCATGGCGCGGGTGTGTGCCAGCGCGCTGATTTCGCCCGCGCGGCGCATCACTTTTAGCTCTTCCTCAGACTTGAACAGGCGCATCTCATGCACCACCGGACGCCAGTCCGTCAGCGTGGCCGGTGCGGACAGGTTCTGGCGCGAGCCTTTGCGCAGCTTATCCAGCGCGGTGAAGACAATCTCATCGGCGTAGGCATATTCGCCCTGCGCGTGATAGAGCACGTCGAGGCCGTTAAGCAGCTGGTAGAGTTGCTGGTTGATTTCGCTAAACGCCAGCGCCCGGTCAACGCCCAGCTTCGCCGGCGCGGCCTCCTGGCCCAGGCGGCGGCCAAACCAGATTTCGGCCGTCAGGTCGCGCACGCGGTTGAATATCACGCTGTGGTTGTGGGTGTCATTGCTTTTAATCAGCACCAGTATCGCTTCCGGCTCGTTAAAGCCGGTGAAGTACCAGAAATCGCTGCTCTGGCGATAGGGATATTCGCTGTCGGCGCTGCGCGTCACTTCGGGCGCGGCAAAAATCAGCGCGGCGCTGCCCGGCTGCATTTTCGCCAGCAGCGCCTGACGGCGGCGCGAATACTCTTGACTCGAGATAACCATGACACCCTCCTGTGCGTTATTTTTCTTAATGTAAGGTTGGCTTACGAACTTCCGGTGCGGTCGGCTGTGAGCGCGTAAAGTTGTCGTGGCACAGCAGTGCCGCCACGCGCACGTACTCGATGATCTCTTCGAGAGACATTTCCAGCTCTTCCTGGTCTTCGTCTTCATCGTAGCCAAGCTGGGCAATGTTGCGCAGGTCGTCGATCGCTTCACCCGCTTCGCCGGTCACTTTATCCAGTTTAGGCTGCGTGACGCCCAGCCCCAGCAGATAGTGGTTTACCCAGCCGGCCAGCGCATCGGCGCGATCGAACACGCTGACGTCGTCGCCGTCAGGCAGATAAAGCTGAAAAAGGAAGCCATCGTCTTCCAGCGAATCGCTGATGGCGGCGTGCATTTTACGCAGCGCTTCCGCCAGCTCGTGACCAAACGCCAGCCCTTCATTCGTGAGGTCGTGGATCAGCGGCTGCCAGGAGCTGTCGCTGTTTCCGCCGCACAGCATGCCACTGATCAGACCGTGCATTTCGGCAGGGGTTAAACCGACTCCCTGCTGGTTCAGTAACTGGTTTAAATCCTTGTAACCAGGCATTTCGTTCTGTATAGACATGCGCATTCGTCATCATTGGGGGGAAGTTTCATGATATGCTACCACTTTGGACCCTGGTGATACCAGAAAAGGGCTTGTATCTTCACATCAGGGTAGCTATAGTGTCGCCCCTTCGCAGCCCCCGGGGCAGTAAGCGAAGGCAGCGCAGTCAATCAGCAGGAAGGTGGCATGTCTGCACAACCCGTCGATCTCCAGATTTTTGGCCGTTCACTGCGAGTGAATTGTCCGCCTGAACAAAGGGATGCTTTGAATCAGGCTGCGGACGATTTGAATCAGCGGTTGCAAGATCTAAAAGAACGCACTAGAGTCACAAATACTGAGCAGCTGGTTTTCATCGCCGCGTTGAACATCAGCTATGAACTGACTCAGGAAAAAGCGAAGACCCGCGACTACGCGGCAAGCATGGAGCAGCGCATAAAAATGCTCCAGCAGACCATAGAACAAGCATTGCTTGATCAAGGTCGCAATCCCGAAAGACCGGGACCCAAGTTTGAATAACACTTCTCAGTTGACTATGGTAGAGTAACTGTGAAGACAAAATTTCTCTGAGATGTTCGCAAGCGGGCCAGTCCCCTGAGCCGATATTTCATACCACAAGAATGTGGCGCTCCATGGTTGGTGAGCATGCTCGGTCCGTCCGAGAAGCCTTAAAACTATGACGACACATTCACCTTGAACCAAGGGTTCAAGGGTTACAGCCTGCGGCGGCATCTCGGAGATTCCCTCTCTTTTCTTCTACCGACTACCATGACTCAATTCCCTGAAGTTTCAGCTTCACGCCAGGACATTCGTCAGCTCATTCGTCAACGCCGTCGTGCGTTAACCCCAGAACAGCAAGCGCATTTTGCCCAGCAGGCCGCCGCCCGTATGATGGCGTATCCCCCTGTCGTGATGGCGCGCACGGTTGCCCTGTTTCTGTCGTTTGACGGCGAACTGGACACCCAACCGCTGATAGAGCAGCTCTGGCGCGCCGGGAAGAAGGTATACCTGCCGGTGCTGCACCCGTTCAGCGAAGGCAATCTGCTGTTTTTGCACTATCACCCGCACAGCGAGCTGGTGGTGAATCGTCTGAAAATCACCGAGCCGAAACTCGATGTGCGTGACGTGCTTCCGCTGTCACAGCTGGATGTGCTGATTACGCCGCTGGTGGCGTTTGATGAGCAGGGACAGCGCCTGGGAATGGGCGGTGGTTTTTACGACAGAACGCTACAAAACTGGCAGCAGTATGGGTTGCAGCCGGTAGGCTACGCGCATGATTGCCAGGGCGTGGAGGCGTTGCCGGTGGAGAAATGGGATGTGCCGTTGCCGGCGGTAGTGACGCCCAGTAAAACGTGGCTTTGGTAGCATAAAGCCGGGTGGCGGCTGCGCCTTACCCGGCCTACATAAATCCTCAAACATTGTAGGTCGGGTAAGCGTCAGCGCCACCCGACACCACAGACCGCACCATCAGTAAAGCAGACGCGCGCGAATCGTCCCTGGAATGGCCTTCATGCTCAGCAACGCTTTCTCGGCCACATCGTCATCCGCTTCGATATCAATGACCACATAGCCCATCTGCGAGTTGGTCTGCAGATACTGCGCGGCAATGTTGACGCCCTGCTCGGCAAAGATCTGGTTGATCGCGGTGAGCACGCCTGGACGGTTTTCGTGGATGTGCAGCAGACGACGACCGCCGTGCAGCGGCAGAGACACTTCCGGGAAGTTCACCGCAGAGAGCGTAGAACCGTTGTCGGAGTATTTGCTCAGCTTACCTGCCACTTCCAGACCGATATTCTCCTGCGCTTCCTGCGTAGACCCGCCGATGTGCGGCGTCAGGATCACGTTGTCGAACTCGCACAGCGGAGAGGTGAACGGATCGCTGTTGGTGGCGGGCTCCGTTGGGAAAACGTCGATGGCCGCCCCTGCCAGATGCTTACGCTTCAGCGCATCGCACAGCGCAGGGATATCGACCACCGTGCCGCGCGCGGCGTTAATCAGCAGTGAGCCCGGCTTCATCAGCGCCAGCTCTTCTGCGCCCATCATGTTTTTGGTGGACGCATTTTCCGGCACGTGCAGACTTACCACGTCACTCATGTTCAGCAGGTCAGACAGGTGTTGAACCTGGGTGGCATTGCCTAAAGGCAGCTTGCTTTCGATATCGTAAAAATAGACATGCATACCGAGAGATTCCGCCAGAATCCCCAGCTGGGTACCGATGTGACCATAGCCGATGATACCCAGTTTTTTCCCACGGGCTTCGTAGGAGCCCGCAGCCAGTTTGTTCCAGACGCCGCGGTGTGCTTTGGCGTTAGCCTCCGGAATGCCGCGCAGGAGCAGCAGCAGTTCGCCAATCACCAGCTCCGCCACGGAACGGGTGTTAGAGAACGGGGCGTTGAAGACAGGAATACCGCGTTTCGCAGCAGCATTCAGGTCAACCTGGTTGGTACCGATGCAGAAGCAGCCGATAGCCACCAGCTTTTCCGCCGCGGCAATCACATCTTCAGTCAGGTGAGTACGGGATCGCAGGCCAATGAAATGGGCATCACGGATGGACGCTTTCAGCTCTTCGGTATCGAGCGCGCCTTTGTGAAATTCGATGTTGGTGTAACCTGCCGCACGAAGGCTATCGATTGCTTTTTGATGCACGCCCTCGACCAGCAGGAATTTAATCTTGTCTTTCTCCAGTGATACCTTTGCCATTTACCCGACCCTGTTTTTGTCTGAACTGATGTTGTGCTGGATATAAATCCGCTGTAGCCAACATATCAAAAAAAACTATTGCAGCAATATGAACGTTTGCGTCAGTACGCTGAAGGAAAGTCATACAGCGCAAAATGGCAGAGGAAAATGCTATGGAAATTTACAAACGCGGAAGGATCGGCAAAAGAGGCATAAAAACGTGACACAAGTCACCGAATTTAGCGTTTCAAAAATTTTTTAGCGGGGGGAGGACTCCCCCCGTCAGATCATTTTACGATGGTTTTCACGCCGTCAGCGGTGCCGATCAGCGCCACATCCGCGCCACGGTTGGCGAATAGCCCTACGGTCACTACGCCTGGAATGCCGTTGATGGCGTTTTCCAGCGCAATCGCGTCAAGAATTTCCAGACCGTGAACGTCGAGGATCACGTTGCCGTTGTCGGTCACTACGCCCTGACGATATTCCGGACGACCGCCCAGCTTGACCAGCTGACGGGCAACCGCGCTGCGGGCCATCGGAATCACTTCAACCGGCAGCGGGAAGTTACCCAGAATGTCGACCTGCTTGGAGGCGTCGGCGATGCAGATAAACTTGTCCGCAACGGAGGCGATGATCTTTTCACGCGTCAGCGCCGCGCCGCCGCCTTTGATCATCTGCATGTGGCCGTTGATTTCATCCGCGCCATCAACGTAAATCCCCAGACGATCCACTTCGTTAAGATCGAAAACGGTAATGCCGAGGCTTTTCAGCTTTTCCGTGGAAGCATCAGAGCTGGAAACCGCGCCCTCGATCTGCCCCTTCATCGTGCCCAGCGCATCGATAAAGTGTGCCGCGGTTGATCCCGTACCGACACCGACAATGGTACCCGGCTGTACGTACTGGAGAGCGGCCCATCCTACTGCTTTTTTCAGTTCATCCTGCGTCATGATCGTTTTGCCTGTGGTGTGAAAACTCAGGGCGCATTATAGAACACGTCGAATGGAATTCGTCTGCCACAAAGGGAAAATTGTGTCATAGTGCAGAATAAGCAAAATTAAGGAGCCAGCCAGAGCAATGAAACGTCCGGACTACAGAACACTACAGGCACTTGATGCAGTTATTCGTGAACGAGGCTTTGAGCGCGCGGCGCAAAAGCTTTGCATCACGCAGTCCGCCGTCTCTCAGCGTATCAAACAGCTTGAAAACATGTTCGGCCAGCCGCTGCTGGTGCGTACCGTGCCGCCACGTCCAACAGAGCAAGGGCAAAAGCTCCTCGCTCTGCTGCGTCAGGTTGAACTGCTGGAAGACGAGTGGCTGGGTGACGAACAAACGGGCTCTACGCCGCTGCTGCTCTCTCTGGCGGTCAACGCCGACAGTCTGGCAACCTGGCTGCTGCCGGCCCTGGCGCCGGTCCTCGCGGACTCCCCTATCCGTCTGAATTTGCAGGTTGAAGACGAAACCCGCACCCAGGAACGCCTGCGTCGCGGTGAAGTGGTTGGGGCGGTCAGTATTCAGCCTCAGGCGCTGCCAAGCTGCCTTGTCGATCAGTTAGGCGCCCTGGACTATCTGTTTGTGGGTTCAAAAGCCTTTGCGGAACGCTACTTCCCCAACGGCGTCACCCGCGCGGCGCTGCTGAAAGCCCCTGCCGTGGCCTTCGACCATCTGGACGATATGCATCAGGCGTTCCTGCAGCAAAACTTCGACCTGCCGCCGGGCAGCGTGCCGTGCCATATCGTGAACTCGTCAGAAGCCTTCGTGCAGCTTGCACGCCAGGGCACCACCTGCTGCATGATCCCGCACCTGCAGATTGAGAAAGAGTTGAAAAGCGGTGAGCTGATTGACTTAACGCCGGGGCTTTATCAGCGTCGGATGCTCTACTGGCACCGTTTTGCGCCGGAAAGCCGCATGATGCGCAACGTCACTGACGCGCTGCTGGCGTACGGGCATAAGGTATTGAGACAGGATTAAAAAGAAAAGCCGGGTGGCGGCTACGCCTTACCCGGCCTATAGATTACTGAGCCGGTTTCGGCTGTGCTGCAACAGGTTCAAGCTGGAACACCACATCCACCTGATCGTCGAACTGGATTGTCGGCTGCTCGTAAGTTTCCTGAGCGGATACCGGCGCTGCGTCAGCCTTCATCATACGAACCATCGGGCTTGGCTGGTAGTTAGAGACGTGGTAACGCACGCTGTAAACCGGACCGAGCTTGCTCTTAAAGCCAGAAGCCAGCTGTTCCGCCTGGTGAATGGCATCATCAATCGCCGCTTTACGCGCTTCGTCTTTGTACTTCTCCGGTTGCGCAACGCCCAGTGACACGGAACGGATCTCGTTCAGGCCCGCCTTCAGCGCACCGTCCAGCAGCGAGTTAAGCTTATCCAGCTGACGCACGGTCACTTCAACGGTACGCACCGCACGGTAGCCTTTCAGGATGCTTTTGCCATTCTGGTAGTCGTAATCGGGTTGAGTACGCAGGTTCGCAGAGTTGATATCTTTTTTACCGACACCGTTCTGCTCGAGGAAAGAGAGGTATTGCGCAACGCGATCGTCAGCCTGCTTCTTGGCCGTCGCTGCATCTTTCGCCGCCACATTCACCTCAATTGCCAGGGTTGCAACATCGGGTACCGCGTCCACGCTTGCGGTGCCTGACGTGACGATGTGCGGGCCATCCGGCAATTCGCTTGCCTGCACCGACACCGCACCGAAACTCACTAATGCCGCCAGGGCCATCACTTTAAACTTCACTGTCATTCCTCCATGTTGCGAAGAGTGCCCCAATAACAGGGCGCATGCCAGCAAGCTTAGCGGGTCTTATTCAGTTGTCCATAAGACAAGGATTAGTTGAACAATTCCTGGACATGATGAATCCCCTCTTTCGCCAGCTGGAAAGCGATAAACCACATCACCAGGCCGACCAGGGTATTAATGATGCGCTGGGCTTTGGCCGTACGCAGGCGGGGCGCCAGCCATGCCGCCAGAATGGCGAGACCGAAGAACCACAGGAAAGAGGCGCTGACCGTACCGAGCGCAAACCAGCGTTTCGGCTCAACCTCCAGTTGACCGCCCAGGCTGCCCAGCACGACGAAGGTGTCGAGATACACATGCGGGTTAAGCCAGGTCACCGCCAGCATGGTGACGATAATCTTCCAGCGGCCCTGCTTCATGACCTCCGCGCTCGCCAGTTCGAGGTTACTGCTCATCGCCGTTTTCAGCGCGCCGAATCCGTACCAGAGCAGAAACGCCACGCCGCCCCAGGTGACCAACGCCAGCAGCCACGGAGACTGCATCAGCAGCGCGCTGCCGCCAAAAATCCCGGCACAGATAAGCAGTAAATCACTTACCGCGCACAGCAGGGCAATCATCAGATGGTACTGGCGGCGGATGCCCTGATTCATCACGAACGCATTTTGCGGGCCGAGGGGAAGGATCATGGCTGCACCTAAGGCAAGCCCTTGAAAATAATAAGATAGCATGATGATTTTCTCGCAGAGTTGTTCTGGAAGCTGACTATACTGCGCGAATCACATTAGATGAAATGGATAATATTAATTGGGTATTAGCGGAGCTTATGAAGGTAAAGCCCGGTGGCGCTAGCGCTTACCGGGCCTACAACGTCGGGGGATTACTCGGCGGCTTTCTCGCGTTTAAGATTCACGTCCATCTGCGGATACGGGAAACTGATGCCGTTGGCGTCGAAGTCGCGCTTAATGCGTTCCAGCACGTCCCAGTATACGTTTTGCAGATCGCTGCTTTTGCTCCAGATACGCACCACAAAGTTAATGGAGGAAGCGCCGAGTTCATTCAGGCGAACCGTCTGCTCTTTGTCTTTCAGAATGCGATCGTCAGAAGCAATGATGTTGGTAATCAGCGACTTCACCTGATCGATGTCGGAGTCGTATGCCACGCTGATAATCAGTTCGTTACGACGCACCGGTTCACGGGAGAAGTTGATAATGTTGCCCGCGATAATTTTCCCGTTCGGCACGACCACGATGCGGCCATCGACGGTACGCATAGTCGTTGAGAAAATCTGCACCTGCAGCACGGTTCCGGCAATGCCGCCAAGGTCAACGTATTCGCCGGAGCGGAACGGACGGAAGGTCACCAGCAGCACGCCTGCCGCCAGGTTTGAAAGCGAGCCCTGCAGTGCCAGACCAATGGCCAGACCGGCGGCACCGAGAACGGCAATGACGGAGGCGGTTTGCACCCCCACACGACCCAGCGCGGCAATCAGCGTGAAGGCGATAATGCCGTAGCGCACCAGTGCGGAGAGGAAGTCTGCCACCGTGGCGTCAATGTGACGGGCCAGCATTACGCGGTTAACCGTATTCGAGACAATACGCGCCACGATCATCCCGACGATGATGATGGCTATCGCCGCGACGATGTTCACGGCATAGCTCAGCAGCAGGGCCTGGTTGCGCACCAGCCAGTTACCGGCGTTATTGATGCTGTCTACAACATCGAGTTGTTCCATTTATTCTTCCTTTTGTTAAACCAAAACACAAAATCCATCCCCCATGGAGACAGGCAGGTCAGTAAAGGGTAAACAAAAAGCACCGGCTTTGCCAAACAGATCACAAAAACAGGGCTGGCAGGGTATTGAAAAAGCATAAAAAAAGGCCCGCATTTGCGGGCCTTCTGATGCTGTTAGCAGCTCAAATTACAGAACGTCGATCGCGTTCAGTTCTTTGAAAGCCTGCTCCAGACGGGTCACCATGGACGTCTGCGCTGCGCGCAGCCATACGCGTGGATCGTAGTATTTCTTGTTCGGCTGGTCTTCGCCTTTCGGGTTGCCCAGCTGGCCCTGCAGGTAAGCTTCGTTCGCTTTGTAGTACTGCAGGATACCGTCCCAGGTTGCCCACTGGGTGTCGGTATCGATGTTCATTTTCACAACGCCGTAGCTTACGGAGTCTTTGATTTCCTGAGCAGAAGAACCGGAACCGCCGTGGAAGACGAAGTTCAGGCTGTTGTGCGGCAGGTTGTGTTTCTTGGAAACGTATTCCTGAGAATCACGCAGGATGGTTGGGGTCAGAACCACGTTACCTGGTTTGTAAACGCCGTGTACGTTACCGAAGGACGCTGCAATGGTGAAGCGTGGGCTGATTTTGCTCAGCTCGGTGTAAGCGTAATCAACGTCTTCTGGCTGGGTGTACAGTGCAGAAGCGTCCATGTGGCTGTTGTCCACGCCGTCTTCTTCACCGCCGGTGCAACCCAGTTCGATTTCCAGGGTCATGTCCATTTTGGCCATGCGCGCCAGGTACTTGGAGCAGATTTCGATGTTTTCGTGCAGTGACTCTTCAGATAGGTCGATCATGTGAGAAGAGAACAGTGGCTTACCGGTTGCCGCGAAGTGTTTTTCACCCGCGTCCAGCAGACCGTCGATCCACGGCAGCAGTTTCTTCGCGCAGTGGTCAGTGTGCAGGATAACTGGAACACCGTAGTGCTCAGCCATCTGGTGTACGTGGTGCGCACCAGAGATAGCACCCAGGATTGCAGCACCCTGAGGAATGTCAGTTTTCACGCCTTTACCTGCGATGAACGCAGCGCCGCCGTTAGAGAACTGAACGATAACTGGAGCTTTAACTTTAGCAGCAGTTTCCAGTACGGCGTTGATGGAGTCGGTACCCACGCAGTTAACTGCTGGCAGAGCGAAGTTGTTTTCTTTAGCTACCTGGAACACTTTCTGTACGTCATCACCAGTGATAACGCCAGGTTTTACGAAATCAAAAATTTTAGACATGTTGCTTAGTCCTGTATCTTCGGCCGTTAGAAAAGGTGCGAGCTCTTAAAAGCGCGCTGAAAATTGGGCAGGTTTCCCTGCCCTTGAATGGCTTACTTCTTAGCGCGCTCTTCGAGCATTGCTACTGCTGGCAGTACTTTGCCTTCCACGAATTCGAGGAATGCGCCGCCACCAGTGGAGATGTAGGAGATCTTGTCAGCGATACCGAACAGGTCGATTGCTGCCAGGGTGTCACCACCGCCTGCGATAGAGAACGCTTCGCTGTCTGCGATTGCGTTAGCCACGATTTCAGTCCCTTTGCGGAAGTTCGGGAATTCGAACACGCCAACAGGACCGTTCCACAGGATAGTTTTTGCGTTTTTGAGGATTTCAGCCAGTTTCTGTGCAGAAACGTCGCCCAGGTCCAGAATCTGCTCTTCGTCTTTGATGTCGTTTACAGATTTCAGGGTCGCGGTTGCGGTTTCGGAGAACTCGGTCGCGACGCGAACGTCAGTTGGAACCGGGATATCACAGGTACCCAGCAGGCGTTTGGCTTCGTCAACCAGGTCTGCTTCGTACAGGGATTTACCGACGTTGTGGCCTTGAGCGGCAACGAAGGTGTTCGCGATACCACCGCCAACGATCAGCTGGTCAGCGATTTTAGACAGAGAATCCAGAACGGTCAGTTTGGTAGAAACTTTAGAACCACCAACGATAGCGACCATCGGACGAGCAGGCTCTTTCAGTGCTTTACCCAGCGCTTCCAGTTCGTCAGCCAGCAGAGGACCGGCACACGCTACGTCTGCGAATTTACCGATACCATGGGTAGACGCCTGAGCACGGTGAGCCGTACCGAATGCATCCATCACGAATACGTCGCACAGTGCAGCGTATTTTTTGGACAGGGTTTCGTCGTCTTTCTTCTCGCCTTTGTTGAAGCGAACGTTTTCCAGCACAACCAGCTCACCGGCTGCAACGTCAACGCCGTCCAGGTAATCTTTCACCAGGCGAACCGGGTTGGACAGTTTGTCTTTCAGGTAATTAACCACTGGCAGCAGAGAGAACTCTTCGTTGTACTCGCCTTCAGTTGGACGACCCAGGTGGGAGGTGACCATCACTTTCGCGCCCTGCTTCAGAGCCAGCTCGATGGTTGGCAGAGATGCACGGATACGCGCGTCGCTGGTCACTTTGCCATCTTTAACCGGTACGTTCAGATCGGCACGGATGAAAACGCGTTTACCAGCCAGATCCAGATCGGTCATCTTAATTACAGACATGGTGAATCCTCTCGTTGATTCTTAAAGTTTTGCAGACGCACGATGCGCCTTACCTGAAACCTTGAGCAGCCATTGCTAACGTGGTGTCGAGCATTCGGTTAGCAAAGCCCCATTCGTTATCACACCAGACCAGCGTCTTGATAAGGTGTGCGCCACTGACCCTCGTTTGCGTGCCATCGACGATGGCGCTGTGCGGGTCGTGGTTAAAATCTACTGAGACCAACGGTAATTCCGTATAGTCAACTATACCATGAAATGCCCCCTGTGCCGCTTTTTGCAGCAACAGGTTGACTTCACAGGCTTTTACCGGTTTTTTCACCGTCACGCTAAGGTCGATCGCGGTGACGTTGATCGTCGGGACGCGCACGGCAATCGCCTCAAAACGATCGTTGAACTGCGGAAAAATTCGCGTGATCCCTGCAGCCAGCTTTGTATCCACCGGAATAATTGACTGGCTCGCTGCACGCGTGCGCCGTAAATCCGGGTGGTAAGCGTCAATGACCTGTTGATCGTGCATGGCGGAGTGAATCGTGGTCACGGTGCCGGACTCAATGCCATACGCATCGTCTAACAGTTTGATGACCGGAATAATGCAGTTGGTGGTACAGGAGGCGTTGGAAACAATGCGGTGTTCGGCTTGCAGCTCATGCTGGTTGACGCCAAACACGACGGTCGCGTCGAGGTCGTTACTGCCGGGATGAGAAAACAGGACTTTTTTCGCACCGGCTGTCAGATGCGCTTCGCCATGTTCGCGGTTGCCATACACACCGGTACAGTCAAGCACGACATCCACACCCAGTTCACGCCAGGGTAGCCCGGAGATGCTGTTCTCATGCAGCACACGAATAGCGTCATCACCCACAAAAAGCTGATCTCTTTCCTGGCGCACATCCCAGGCAAAGCGTCCGTGGCTGGTGTCATACTTCAACAAATGCGCCATACCCGCAGCATCCGCCAGTTCATTGATTGCCACCACGGTCATTTCCGCCCGACGTCCGGATTCATACAAAGCACGAACCACATTACGCCCGATGCGACCGAAGCCGTTAATCGCTACGCGTACGGTCATAGATCTCCTGCAAAGCAATCCCTGAGTTTGAGGTGGCTGAAAGAGTAATCCAGCTACGCCCGAAGGGGAATCCTTGCTGTCACAAACTGCGATTGATTGGTCATTTGTCGAACATTTAATCGACTGAAACGCTTCAGCAAGAATAAGCGAATCGGGGAATAAAAGGAATGTCTGTCCAGATGAATAAGCGAGCTATATGACTTGCGTCACATTTTAGGTGGAATAATGCTTACAAAAAAGCCGGGTGGCGCGCTAGCGCTTACCCGGCCTACTTTCGAGCCATTTGTAGGCCCGGTAAGCATAAGCGCCACCGGGCAAAATGGTGATTACAGCAGTTCTTTCGCCTTCGCGACAACGTTCTCAACGGTGAAGCCGAACTCTTCGAACAGCAGTTCTGCCGGAGCAGATTCACCGAAGGTGGTCATACCGACGATAGCGCCGTTCAGGCCCACGTATTTGAACCAGTAGTCAGCGATACCCGCTTCCACTGCCACACGCGCGGAAACCGCTTTAGGCAGTACAGATTCACGGTAAGCAGCATCCTGCTTGTCGAACGCGTCGGTAGACGGCATGGAAACCACGCGCGCCTTCACGCCTTCGGCAGTCAGTTTTTCCCATGCAGCAACGGCCAGTTCAACTTCAGAACCGGTAGCGATGAAGATCAGCTCTGGCTGGCCCGCGCAATC
Source organism: Enterobacter cloacae complex sp. IR5422 (assembly GCF_049238165.1). NCBI lineage: Bacteria > Pseudomonadati > Pseudomonadota > Gammaproteobacteria > Enterobacterales > Enterobacteriaceae > Enterobacter > Enterobacter cloacae complex sp. IR5422. The sequence continues at coordinate 35,434 of NZ_JBMKHT010000017.1, forward strand.
TTTCAGCACATAACCGCCGCGCGCGATGTTCGCCAGCTGCTCTGGGGTACGTTCCTGCTGCGCCAGGTTCTGACGGGAGAGGATCAGCGCGGTAGGACCGTCCTGACGCTCAACGCCGTATTTCCACGCCACCGCGGATTCAACCTGGTCACATGGACGCCATGTGCTCATGTTCGGGGTCACGCGCAGGGAAGCCACCTGCTCTACCGGCTGGTGAGTTGGACCGTCTTCGCCCAGACCGATGGAGTCGTGGGTGTAAACCATCACCTGACGCTGTTTCATCAGCGCCGCCATACGCACGGCGTTACGCGCATATTCAACGAACATCAGGAAGGTAGAGGTGTACGGCAGGAAACCACCGTGCAGGGAGATACCGTTGGCAATCGCAGTCATACCGAATTCACGTACACCGTAATGGATGTAGTTACCGGCAGTGTCTTCGTTGATTGGCTTAGAACCGGACCACAGGGTCAGGTTAGATGGCGCCAGGTCAGCGGAGCCGCCAAGGAATTCAGGCAGCAGAGGACCGAACGCTTCAATGGCATTCTGAGACGCTTTACGGCTCGCGATTTTAGACGGGTTCGCCTGCAGCTTAGCGATGAATTCGTTCGCTTTCGCGTCGAAGTCAGACGGCATGTCACCTTTCATACGACGGGTGAATTCAGCCGCTTCCTGTGGGAAGGCTTTCGCGTAAGCAGCGAACTTCTCGTTCCATGCCGCTTCTTTCGCCTGGCCTACTTCTTTTGCATCCCACTGAGCATAGATCTCAGATGGGATTTCGAATGCAGGGTATTTCCAGCCCAGCGCTTCGCGGGTCAGTGCGATTTCCGCGTCGCCCAGCGGCGCGCCGTGGGAGTCGTGCGTACCCGCTTTGTTCGGAGAACCGAAGCCGATGATGGTTTTGCACATCAGCAGGGACGGTTTGTCCGTCACAGCGCGCGCTTCTTCTACTGCACGTTTAATCGAGTCAGCATCGTGGCCATCAACGCCACGCACAACGTGCCAGCCGTAGGCTTCGAAACGTGCAGCGGTGTCGTCAGTGAACCAGCCTTCAACGTGACCGTCGATGGAGATACCGTTGTCGTCATAGAACGCAACCAGTTTACCCAGCTTCAGGGTACCTGCCAGGGAGCACACTTCGTGAGAAATGCCTTCCATCATGCAGCCATCGCCCATGAACGCATAGGTGAAGTGGTCAACGATGTCGTGGCCAGGACGGTTGAACTGCGCCGCCAGGGTCTTCTCAGCAATCGCCATACCCACAGCGTTTGCAATACCCTGACCCAGCGGGCCGGTGGTGGTTTCTACGCCAGCGGTGTAGCCCACTTCCGGGTGACCTGGAGTTTTGGAGTGCAGCTGACGGAAGTTTTTCAGCTCTTCGATAGGCAGATCGTAGCCGGTGAGGTGCAGCAGGCTATAGATCAGCATAGAGCCGTGGCCGTTTGACAGCACGAAGCGGTCGCGGTCAGCCCATGATGGGTTCTGCGGGTTGTGGTTCAGGAAATCGCGCCACAGAACTTCGGCGATATCAGCCATACCCATAGGGGCCCCTGGGTGGCCGGATTTGGCTTTCTGTACTGCGTCCATGCTCAGCGCACGAATAGCATTAGCAAGCTCTTTACGTGAGGACATTTTAACTCCAGATCGGACTGTTAAAGGCCATGCCCTTGACGACAGCGCGTTTTGGGCTACGCCGGAAAAAAGTGCCAACAATGTAACCCAAGCCGCAAGTCATGTACATGGAGCATTCTTTTGCTTGTTAAGAAATCTCTGGATCATGCTCGCATGTTGCGCAATCTGCTCGCCCGGCCCTGTAGATATTCCTTATACTTAGCCCGACACCGGCTTCGCTGACGGTGCACTTTTCGGATTTTATTCAGATTAACGAGTACGGAAGCAACCTCATGAAAATGCGTGCAATAGTGCTGGCCCTGGGTACAACGCTCCTGCTGAGCGGCTGTCAGAATATGGACTCTAACGGTCTGATGACGTCAGGCGCAGAGGCCTTTCAGGCCTATTCCCTGAGCGATGCGCAGGTAAAAGCGCTGAGCGACCAGGCCTGTAAAGATATGGACGGAAAAGCCACCCTTGCGCCGGCTAACAGTACCTACACGCAGCGTCTGAATAAGATTGCTTCCGCGCTGGGCGATAACATCAACGGCCAGCCGGTGAACTACAAGGTGTACATGGCGAAAGACGTCAACGCCTTCGCGATGGCAAACGGCTGTATCCGCGTCTACAGCGGGCTGATGGACATGATGACCGACAACGAAGTGGAAGCGGTTATCGGCCATGAAATGGGCCACGTTGCCCTGGGCCACGTGAAGAAAGGGATGCAGGTAGCCCTGGGCACCAATGCCATCCGCGCAGCGGCAGCCTCAGCGGGCGGTATCGTTGGCAGCCTGTCGCAGTCACAGCTGGGCGACGTAGGTGAAAAGCTGGTGAACTCTCAGTTCTCCCAGCGTCAGGAGTCCGAAGCGGATGACTACTCCTACGATCTGTTGCGCAAACGCGGCATTAATCCATCCGGTTTAGCCACCAGCTTAGAAAAACTGGCCAAGCTGGAAGCGGGACGTCAAAGCTCCATGTTTGACGATCACCCTGCCTCTGAAGAACGCGCACAGCATATTCGCGACCGTATGGCCGCAGACGGAATTAAATAATTTCAGAAGGAGGCAGTTTTGCCTCCTTTTTATTTCGCATGAATTGTTAACTTAACAGCACGTATCGATAACACCCCTGAAAGCCCCGCAAAATCTGCCCTGTCACATCGAAACACCTGGTCACATAATTATTGCAAAGGTCACTTTTTCCGGTAATTATCCCCCCTGCAGTTATTCAATTAATATATCCAGACAGAGACGTTCCCTCCGTGAAAAAAGAATTATCATTAATTGCTTTAAGTTTATTTGCCGCATTACCTGCCGCTGCAAGTCAGCAATCCGACAGCCAGGGTTTTATTGACGACAGCCATCTGGACCTTTTTTTACGCAATGCGTATATCAGCCGTGATTATCATCAGGGCCAGCAGGACAAAGCCGAATGGGGTCAGGGGATCATCGCCACGTTTGCATCCGGCTATACTGAAGGACCGGTTGGCTTTGGTGTGGACGGTATTGCTCAATACGGCGTGCGCCTGGACGGCGGCCGCGGCAAGAGCGGCGCGGGCGGCATCGACTTCTTTAAGCAGGAAGACGACGGCCGGGCAAAATCCTATCTGGCAAAGTTTGGCGCAACCGCCAAAATGCGCATCTCGAATACCGTACTGAGCTACGGGAATCAGCGACCAGAATTGCCTATCGTGAATGCCGACAGCTCCCGCCTGCTGTTTGAAAGCTATACCGGCACCATGCTGACCTCAAAAGAGATCGATGGTCTGGAAATCAACGCCGGTTATTTCACGGACGAGCAGCGTAAAAGTGACGACCGCCACGACAGCGGGCTGAAGAGCCTCTCCTTCGGCGGCGCGAGCTACCAGTTCAACGACCAGTTCAGCGGCGCGTTTTACGCCTCTCACAATGAAGAGGTAATGAACAAGCAATATCTGGGCCTGAACTTCAAACAGCCGTTCAGCACCGGGCAGCAGCTGGTGCTCGACTTCAACGGTTATAACTCCCGTCTGGACCAGAGTTATGCGGACAGCCTCGACACGGGCCGCAGCAACGCTATCTGGAGCCTGGCGGCGAGCTACATCTGGGATATTCACACGTTCAAAGTGGCGTACCAGCAGAGCAGCGGCAGCACCGGCTACAACTACGGCGGCTACCGCGACCAGGGCGGCGTGGGTGATGGCGGTAACACCATCTGGCTGGCAAATTCCTACTGGTCTGATTTTAACGGCGAAGATGAACGTTCCTGGCAGGCATCCTACGGTCTGGACTTTGGTGGCCTTGGCCTGCCGGGTCTCAGCTGGACCACCGCCTACGTGCGCGGGGACAACATCAAAACCGCAGAAACCAGCAACGGCAAAGAGCACGAGTGGTTTAATCAGATCCAGTACCAGGTGCAGGAAGGCCCGGCGAAGGATCTGAAACTGAAACTGCGCTATTCCGTACTGCGCGTCTCCAGCAACGCCAGCGATTATAACGTGGGCGGGGACGAGATCCGCGCTTACGTGGAATACCCGTTTAACGTGTTTTAAAGGCAATAAAAAACCTCTCCAGGGAGAGGTTTTTTTTACGCCAGAAGAGGCTTATTCGCCTTTTTTGGCTGCCTGGATGTAGAGCATTTCCAGTGCCAGGGTCGCTGCGGCCAGCGCAGTGATCTCGGACTGGTCATACGCAGGCGCCACTTCCACCACGTCCATCCCGACAATGTTAAGATCCTTCAGGCCGCGCACCAGCTTGATGGCACGGTCTGAGGTCAGGCCGCCGATCACCGGCGTACCGGTACCCGGTGCAAATGCCGGATCCAGGCAGTCGATGTCGAAGGTCAGATACACAGGCATATCACCCACGATCTGCTTCACCTGCGCGAGGATGTCATCAACACCGCGATCGTTAACCTGACCCGCATCCAGCACGGTGAAGCCGTTGTCTTTGTCGAATTCAGTGCGAATACCGATCTGCACGGAGTGGTTCGGGTCGATCAGACCTTCGTTCGGCGCGGTGAAGAACATGGTGCCGTGGTCAAACTCACAGCCGTTGGCGTAGGTGTCGGTGTGGGCATCGAAGTGCACCAGCGCCATTTTACCAAAGTGCTTCGCGTGGGCGCGCAGCAGCGGCAGGGTCACGAAGTGGTCGCCGCCGAAGGAGAGCATGCGCTTACCGGCAGCCAGCAGCTTCTCGGCGTGGGCCTGCAGCTTTTCGCTCATCTCACGCGCGTCGCCAAAGGCGTACACCAGGTCACCGCAGTCCACCACGTTCAGACGCTCGCGCATGTCGAAGTTCCACGGGAAGCGGTTGTGCTCCCAGGCCAGGTTAGTGGAAACCTGACGGATCGCCGCCGGGCCATGACGCCCACCCGCACGGCCTGACGTTGCCATGTCGAACGGCACGCCGGTGATCACCCAGTCCGCGTCACTGTCGTACGGCTGGAAGTTCATCGGAAGGCGTAAAAAACCAAACGCGTTAGATACCAGAGAGTTATCGTACTGATGACCTAAAGTGCTCATGTCCTGTCCTCGTATCATAGATAGACGATCGTTGCTAAAGGTGAAAAAAAATCCCTTCCGCGTCGTTAAGCCCGACGAGGAAGGGATCGTTTCATATCGTAATGCTGTATGGCGCTAAGAATAGCGCCTGAATCCATTAAATTCAAGCGACTCATAAATACAACATATATAGACAACCCATCCTATTCATCAAATAAAATCATAGCCATAAAAATATTATAATCTTTACAATCCATATATTTTCCAAGTGAATATTCAATTCATCCCACCATCTATTTCGCCCTTGTAATTCAAAGGAAAAAACGCCTCATACCATATTCATACATACATAAACAGCATGAGACAGTCTCAATTCGGAATTTATTTAGTTTCATCCTGTGGTTTTCTCTTTTTTTACTCCCTACAATCCCGCCGCTTTATTAAAATTTATGTCTAAATGGAATTATCTATGAACAAATATTTAAAAATTGGTCTTTTTACCATTCTGGCGGGAGCGGGTTCTGCAGCAGCGGCAGAAGATGGCACAATTACCTTTGACGGAACGATCAGTGACGCCACCTGTATTATTACAGGCGGTGACGCACAGGGTGAATCCACCTCTCCTGATTTCACCGTGCATCTGCCAAGCGTCAGCACCACCGCGCTGGCCACTGCGGGTCAGCGCGCGGGAGACACGCCATTCTTCATTAAACTGAGCGGCTCAAATTGCACCAACAACAAAGTCGCCAGCGTCTTCTTCGAACTGGCACAGAGCACCAATATCAACACCGCGACCGGTAACCTGAAAAACACCGTTACCACGGGTGGTGCCGATAAAGTTGAAATCGGTCTGTTAGATTCCAGCAAAGCTGTTTTGGATCTGAATACCGCAAACAATAACCCGAAAACAGCGGTCATTTCGGGTAATACCGCTCGCTTCGACTACTGGGCGCAGTACGTTGCCACCGGCGGTGCGGCAACGGCCGGTAAAGTCACCACTGACGTCATTTATTCCATTAAGTACCAGTAAGACCTTTGAGCAGTGGGAGTGATCCCACTGCTTTCCCTGCCACATTTAGGAACGTTGAGCCTGATGGTCAGTAATATTCTCAAAGTAATGTTAATGGTGACATTGACGTGGTTCCCCTGCGCCAACGCCACTATACAAATTTTAACAACTCGTGTGGCATTCAATGCAAACGAGAGTGAACAAACCGTTCGCGTAAATAACCTCAGTAAAAACCCGGAGCTGGTGCAGGTCTGGCTTTCCAGCACCGACAAAACCGATGGGACGGAGAAGGAGAATCTTCCGTTCTTTATCAACCCTCCCGCTGCGCGCGTTAACGGTCAGAAAGGGAAAGTTTTCCGTATATTCCAGACAGAGGAAGCCGCAGGAAAATACCCGAAAGATCGCGAAACCCTGCTCTGGCTAAACGTGCTGGATATTCCACCTGAACTGCCGGAAGAGGCGGATCGGAATCAGATAAAAATGGCGTTCCGCACGATGATCAAATTTTTCTATCGCCCTGCGGGCCTGAAAGGCAATCCCATGCAGGCGGGCGACGATCTGAAGTGGGAACTGCGTAAAGTGGCAAAGGGCTACGACGTGGTGGGAACCAATAACTCGCCTTTCCACGTGAGCATGACGAGCGTGTGGCTAACGAATGCCGACAATAAAGACATTGAGATCCCCGGTGACATGATTGTCCCTTATGGAACGCTGGTTTATCACTTTCCGCAGGTGAGCGCAGTGAGTGGACGCGGCATATTTAAATACAATTATATCACTGATTTAGGCGCATATATTAAGCGCACCTATAACTTTTAACTTTTTATACGTTCTACCTTTCGGAAGGTCAAATGTCCGCACGCCATAATAAATACAGGCTTCTCAAAAAAGCGAAAAGTACCCTTGGCCAGATAATGATTCTGGCATTGTGCATTTCAGGCCAGGTTAACGCAGAAACAGAAAAAAAAGCGGTAAACTTTTCTCGCGGCTTTATGAATTTCTATGACAGTGGATTAGACCTTAGCCAGTTCGACGGGGTAGATAAAATCCAGCCAGGTGATTACAAACTGGAAGTATTTAGCAACTTGCGGAAATTAGGAACCTGGCCCATTTCATTTATTCCGGCAAACAATACGCAGGGCGTAAATGCCTGCATGACGCCGGAAATGATTATCCGCTTTGATGTCGATACCAGCAAACTGCCGGAAAACTGGAAGACGGGCCGCTGCCTGATCCTCGAAACGCTTATCCCCGGCGCGACCGTCACCTACAACCAGGATGATGAGCGCCTGGATGTCACCGTTCCGCAGGCGATGCTGCTCAATACACCAGAGGGTTATATCAGCCCTGAACTATGGGATGACGGTGAACCTACCCTCATGGCCTCCTACGCGCTGAGTGGTTCAAGCACGCGCAACCGTGAGTTAGGTGAAACCAGCAACTATCTCTTTGGTAACCTGCAAACCGCTATGACGCTCGGTGCGTGGCGTTTTGTAACCTATGACACCCTGAACCTCGGCAATGATATTGAGGATGAAGGGGTCGATCATCTGCAGGCATTTGCCAGCCGGGGAATTGCGGCCTGGCAATCTGAAGTGGTGCTGGGCGATCTCAACACCAGCGGGGAGATGTTTGATACAACGGCCATTCGCGGCGTCAGACTCGCCACCGACGATCGCATGCTGCCGGATTCCGTGCGCAGCTATGCGCCTGTCGTTCGTGGTTTTGCCAACAGCAACGCGACGGTCACCATCAAGCAGTCTGGCAGTACCCTCTATGAAAAAGTGGTTCCCCCTGGCGAGTTTGCCATCAGCGATCTCTATGCAACGGGCTACAACGGCGATCTGGAAGTCACCGTCAAAGAGACCGATGGCACCATCAATAACTTTACCGTCCCCTACTCCAGCGTTCCGCAGCTGCTGCGCGAAGGCTATTTTCGCTATTCGGTCTCCTCGGGTGAAATCCGCAACACATTTCTTGCCGATGATCCGTGGATGACGGAAGGCACGCTTCAGTACGGTTTGCTTAATAATCTGACCGGTTACGTAGGCGCTCAAACCGCGTTTGATGGCGATTACAACGCCCTGCTGGGTGGTGTGGCTATCAATACCCCGCTGGGGGCATTAGGCCTGGACGTTACCCGCTCTTATACGAACTTTAACTCCAGCACCGGGAGCGATGACTGCGGCTCACTGTGTGACATGTCCCTGCGTATCAGCCTTGCTAAAAATCTTTCCGAAACCGGGACAAATTTCAGCCTGGTGGGTTACCGCTACTCCAGTAAAAATTACTACTCGCTGTCGGATGCCGTCAGCGTGAAGCAGGCGCTGGAGCATGGTAACGACCGATATTTACCCGAACGCTATCGTGAACGCCTGGAAGCAAACATCAACCAGATGCTGCCTGCGGGTTGGGGAAGTTTCTACGTCAGTGGTTTCATCGGCAACATCTGGAACGATGAACTGGGCCGCACGGAAAAATCCAACTACGCGCTGGGATACAACAACCGGTTTGGCTCGTCGACCTGGGGCATTTCGCTTGGCCGAACCAACAATGAAGACGGTGGTCACGACGATACGATCTACCTGAGCGTATCTATGCCGCTCGGCCATCGTTATGAAAAACAGGCTCGCCTGGGAGCAAACTTTAGCTACAACAGTGATGAGGCCACCATCCGCACCTCACTCAGCGGCTCGGCCGGCGAGCGATCGCAGTATGGCTTTAGCGGCTACTTCAGCGAGTCCAGCAGGCCAGAAACCAACTTCGGTACCAACCTGTCTTATGTGGGCGATAGCGCTTCCGGCGGCGTCGCGTTCAGCCAGTCCCTCCATAGCTTCATGGGCGGTTTGAACATGAACGGTGGCGTGGTTGTGCACCGTGGCGGTATCAATTTGACCCCAACGTTAGGCGACACCATTGGCGTGATAGAGGCCAAAGGCGCTGAAGGGGCAAGAGTTTACCCTGATTCAAATGCGGTCATTAAAGATAACGGCTACGGGATTGTCGGCTATCTGACGCCTTACAGATACAACGATGTCTTCATTGATCCAAAAGGTACATCAATGAGTGTCGATGTAGAGGATACGCGTAAGAGCATTGTGCCAACCGCCGGTGCCGCCGTGCATATCAAAATGGAAACACAGCAGAAGCAACAGACCTTTGTGCGCTTCACACATGCCTCCGGGCAAAAGATCCCCTTCGGCGCATCCATTACCGATGGTAGCAATACCACGCTCGGTATGGTCGGACAGGGTGGCCTGGCAATGCTGACCTTACCTGAACCTGGCAAGCCGATCGTTATTAAATGGAATAGTAATAAGGTGATGAACGCGTGCTCAGCAGATGTCAATCACCTTTCTGATAACAGAAACACCCGCAACATGAATAAAGCCGCCTCCTTTAATGCGATAGATATTCTCTGCAAAGGCCTTTAACAGAAAATGAATAAATACATTACTACTCTGCTTTATCTCGTTTTATTATCCGTTTTATGGATGTTTACCCTTGAAGCAAAAGCCTCAGCGTGCAGACTCGAAGGCGTGGAAAAGGTTTTAAATATTACAGACGACATTACGTTAAACCCTGCGGATAAAGGCTCCACTGGAACGGTCTTATGGTCGAAAACGTATACTGCACCTAACATCAAATATATCTGTGATGAAACAACGCAAACGCAGTGGCACACCGCTTACAGCCGAAATTATCTCTCTTCCTCGGTAGATAAAGTCTATACAACCGAAATTCCGGGTATCGGTATTCGGATGAAATGGCCAGCCAACGCAGGGAACACCTGGGTGCCGGGTAACTCCGGCTCTCCGGTGACCTGCAGCCCGAGCTGTTCTATCGACAACAGCACCGTATTGGTAGAATTCGTGCAGATAGGTAATATTAATCAGGGAGAATCCGAGATCCCTGCCGGCGAAATGGTTAACGTAAAAGTCAAACCTTTGCTCACGCCAGAGGATGCGCTTCGTATTCTTACTATCAATTTCTCAGCGCCAATTAAAGTAAATACGCGTTCATGTTCCATTTATCCCTCGTCGACCAACGTCGATTTGGGGACCTACAGTATTGCCTCATTCCAGAATACGCTAAATTATCAAGGTGATAAAAAGGACTTTTCTATTACCATCACATGCCCGGAACAGGCACAAGTTGGCTTAACTTTCTCTTCCCTGATCAATACCAAATTCGCATCAATGAACGGTCTTTTGGGCGTCGAGACCGGCGAAGGCTACGCGAAAAATTTCGCGATTATGGTTTACGAAAAATCCAGCCCTTATGTCTCATCGGCCCTTGTTCTTGGAAAAGAATACCCTTTCCAGGTTTCATCCCGCTTAACTAAAAACTATCAGGCCCAGATATTCGTTCCTGCCGAGGTTAATCGCGAAAACTCATTAAGTGCTGGCAGGGTGGTCGGCGCAATTCAATACACCATGGCTTTAAGATAATTATCAAGGAGAGATTCGTGCTTCAGCGTTTTTCAAAATATGCACTTTTATTAGTGCCGTTCATTCCTGTGGCTCACGCTACGGCGGCACTCCCTGGTCAGCAAAATAAACAGGAACTGGATCGTCTCGAAAGACAAACCAGCCAGGCATTAATAGAAGAAGCCAAGCGGACCGAGCAGTTAATCCAGCAACAAAAAAAAATGCGCGAAGCCGGAGATGAAACCCTGGCCAGCAGCGACTCGAACTGGAAATTTCAGGTCAATCATATTGTCATCCTTGATGATACGCAGTTTGACAACTCACCGCAGCGTCAGGCGATTATCGATCGCTATGAGGGCAAAATGCTCGGTCGAACAGAAATATTTGAACTGGCCAAAGAACTGACCGATTTTTATATTTCTCGTGGTTATGCCACGACGCTGATTGGTGTTGAGCCCGGTAATATCAAAACGGGCACACTCTCTCTGCGGGTGATGTGGGGAAAAATACACGATCTTAAGGTTAACGGGCAAGCGCCGTCCTTCCGTGAACGCACGCGCATGTTCACTGCCTATCCTTTTGCGAAAGACAAGATTCTGAACATGCAGGATGTCGATCAAATGGTCGAAAACCTGCTGCGCGTTTACCCTAACGACAATATTGAAATTCAACCGTCTGTTATAAATAGCTATTCCGATCTTAATCTGCTGCACGTGCCTGCATTCCCTCTTTCGGTCACCGCGGGTCTTAACAACTCTGGCTTTAAGGCTGACGGCTGGCAGCAGTATTATGGCAGCGTAACCGCTAAAAACATTGCCGGCATCAATGATATTTTCAACGTTTATTATTCATGGAATAACCTGAAGAATAACCAGGATAATCAGGATTCGTGGTCAACGAGTTACAGCATCCCACTGGGTTATTGGTCGTTTGACGCGCTTTATTACAAATCCAGCTACGACAAAACGCTTGCCGGCAATAACGCCAGCTACGCTTCTGACGGAGATTCTGACCGTGCTTCTCTGCGTGTCAGCCGCATGCTCGGCCGTAACGCCACGGGTAAAACCAGCTGGTGGGCAAAAGTTGAAAGACGTAATAGCAACAACAGCATTGAAAACCAGCGTATAGACGTCAGCTCTAAAACCTATACCTCGATTTCGTCGGGCGCTACCTGGGTCGGCGCTCTGATGAACGGCTGGTTCTATGGCGATGTGGGCGTGACGGCAGCGGTTCCCTGGTTTGGTTCCGCCTGGAAAAACGATGCCGACCTTAAAGGGTTTGACCTTGATTACGTCAAGTACAACGGCATTGCCAGCTGGACGCGTCCGCTTTTTCAGTCTGGCCGTTTAGGTGGCGTGTATGAACTCAACGCAGGGTTCCAGTACACCCCGAACGTACTGGTTAGCGATGCAAAATTAACGCTGGGCGATGAATTCACCGTACGCGGCTTCAAGGACGATAGCCTGCTGGTTGATAGCGGCGGCTGGATCGCCAATACCCTGCAGTTTCCATTCGATGTTGGCGTCGGCGGTATCTATCAGCTTATTCCCTATGTAGGTTATGACCTGGGCTTTGCCAAAGATAATTGCCCTAAAGGCGTCAACGTATGTGATAGCCAATTCATGATGGGTGGCTCTGTCGGGATTAAAGCTACCGGTAGCCATTTTTCAACGTATGTCCTCGCGGGCTGGCCTATAAAAAAACCAGATTCACTGGAAGAGAATACCGTCGATAACACGGTCGTTTATTACAAGATGGAAGTAACGTTCTAATTTAAGGAATTTTTATGAGCAATAATAAAACCTCAAAAACGAAGCTAACCGCAGGGAATTTGCATAAACACCTTTGCCCACTTTTTATTTCAATAGCGGGTATTCTCGCAGCTAATGCCGAAGCCGCAACGGTGCCGGATGCCAGCCAGAGTAAAGGGCCAACAATGGGTCAGGCGGCTAACGGCACGCCAGTCGTAAATATCACCGATCCGAATGCGAAAGGCGTCTCGCATAATAAATTCGACCAGTTTAACGTTGATAAAAATGGCCTTATTTTTAACAACAGCATGCAGGATGGTGTGTCTAAGATCGGGGGTTACACGGTTAAAAACGCCCAGCTTGAGCATGAAGCAAAAGCAATTATCAGTGAAGTGACGGGAGCCCAGGCGTCCTATATTAACGGGACGATGGAAGTCTTCGGCAGAAAAGCGGACGTGATCGTTGCTAACCAAAACGGTATTAGCGTTAACGGCGCCACCACCATTAATGCCAACAGCCTGACGCTGAGTACCGGTAAGGTGCAGATGAAAGAGGACGGCAACTATAAACTAGCTGTTGAAAAAGGCACCGTGTCTCTCACAGGGCAAGGCATTTCTACCGAAGGGCTAAGCTACTTCGACATTGTCAGCCGAAGTGCAAAACTGGAAGGTGAAATTGCCGGCCAGGCGGACGTTAAGGTAGTTGCCGGGCAGAACGATTACGATCTCTCCAGCCGCCAGCACACGACTCGCGCCACGGGTGACGGCCATACGCCGGATGTCGCGATTGACGGTCGGGCGATGGGGTCAATGTACGGTGGTAAAATTCAACTTATCAGCACCGAATCCGGCGCAGGCGTCCGTCATGAGGGCAGTATTATTGCCACGGGTGACATTGAGATCAGTGCGAACGGCGACGTGACGCTGACAGGTTTACGCAGCGATAAAAATGTCACTGTCAGCGGCAACAATATTGCCCTGAACAAAAACAGCAGCGGCACCGGAAGTACAGAAGCGCAAAATAATATTATCCTGCATGCGCTCTCTGGCATGACGGTGAATAACGACGTTATCTCCCGTAACGGCACGATCCGAATTGATGCCTCAACCCTGCTGCAAAATACGGCTGCTATCATTGCGCAAAACAGTGCCACAACAGCGGTACCCGCCATTCAGATTAATGTTGCCGGGCAGTACACCCTTTCCGGAAAACTAAAAGCGCTGGATGCTAACGGCGCTGTCATTTCCGGTGGCGTCGTGACGTTAAAAAATGGCGATTTTGTCGTCATCCAGAATGGCCAGCAGGTGCCCTTCAGCACCCTCGTCTCCGATGCGGAGATCGTCAGCAACAGTGGTAATGTCAACGTTACCGCGGGCAGCATGACTAACAATGAAGGCGTTATTCTCGCGAAGAAAGGGACGCTGCAGTTCAACCTGACCGGTGCGTTTGAAAACAAGGGTTCCGTCAGCGCCACAGGGGATATCTGGATTGCATCAGGTTCGATGAAGAACAATGGCATCCTGTATGCCAGCAACGCCCAGACGCTGTCTGTCGGCCATCTCGACAACGCAGGCCGCCTCTACGCGGATAAAAACCTGGTTATGACCGCCAGCGCCCTGAACAACAGTGGTCATATTGGCGCTAATAGCGGTGAGATGCGCATTAAGGTCAACGGTGAGGTTTCAAACAGCGGCACCCTGAGCGGTAACGATGCGCTGATCTTCATTGATGCCGACGGCAACATCGTCAACGACGGCACCATTGCCAGCAACAAGCATGACGTGACGCTGGCATCCGGCGGCGACACGCTCTGCAATACCGGACGTATTGCAGGACGTAATGTCTCCACCCAGACCCGTAAAGCCAGTGCAACCGTCAGTAACAGCGGCACCATCAGTGCCAGCGAGAAACTGGCCATCGCAACCGCGAATCTGAAAAACCAGGCCGGCACGCTGAGTGCGACCACTGACATGCAGCTTGATGTCAAAAAAGAGCTACAGAATAGTCAAAAAGGCAGCATTATTGCCGGGAAGAACCTCACCATAAAGGGTGACGGCGCGCTGGCAGTACACAATGACGATGGGCTGATCCAGGGCGATAATATCAATGCCAGCGGAATTTCCACCCTCTCTAACACCCATGACGCGCTGATCGCGGCAAGAGAAAACCTCTCCGTTACAGCGACATCGTTGCTTAACGACGCCTCAACCATTCAGGCCGGTAGCCTGACGCTCGATCGCGTCAGCACCGTCGATAACCTTAACGCCGCCACGCTGTATGCCAGCAAGACGCTGCAACTTACCCATCTCAACACGCTGAATAACACCGGCAGTTTTGTGATTTCTGACGGCACGCTGTCACTGTCCGATGTGAACACCCTCAATAACACTGAAGGTGCAACGCTATTCGGTGCTGGAAATACCACGCTGAGAAACGTAGGTACCCTTAATAACAGCGGCGCATCGATGATTAAATCGGATAATGCGCTCTCGATCGCGACGACCACGACGCTTAATAACAGCAGCGATGCAGTGATTGCCTCTGAGGGCAATCTGAATATCAGCGGCGTGAAGACGTTAAACAACCGCTCGGTGATTATCGGCAATGGCAATATCGCGATCGATGCCGTTGAGGAGCTGAAAAACGACGGTGTGGTCCAGGCAGGTCTGGATCTGATTATTCGCAACGTCAAAAACCTGGCCAACACAGGTGAAGGGCATGTTTTAGCTGCACTGCGTAACCTGACGATTGAAGACGTTGAGTCGCTCATCAACAGCGACGGCGCGGTCATATCCGCCAATATGCAGACGGTGCTGAACGCCATCGGCGTTCTGACCAACCGCACGGCCGGTGTCATTCAGGCTGTAAACGGCCCGCTGGAGATTGTCGCCAACACGTTGAGCAACATTGGCAGCCTCACCGCAGAGGACGGGCAGCAGTCGGTGTCCACTCTCGTGGCGGGCGGCGACATTACGATCAATGCGCAAAACATGCTTAACACCGAACAGGCGGTGATTGTGTCGACGCAGAGCGATCTGTCAGTTAATGTCGCTAATAATCTGATCAACGCCAATGCAGCGGTACTATCGGGTGTCAACAATACGAACCTTAACGTAGCGGGCGGGACGATTAGCAACGAAAAAAATGCCCTGATCGCCGGGAATAACATCACGATTAATGCCTCGCAGCTGAATAATCATGATTCCGGCACGACCTCTGCCAGAAACGACCTCAACATCCATACCGGTTCATTCAATAACATCAATGGCATCCTCGAAGCGGGTCATGATTTATTGCTCAAGGTAAAAGACTCCATCGCGCTGAATGACAATAACCGCAGTATTCGTGCAGGTCATGATATGACGCTAAGCACGGAAGGTACGCTGTACAACAACACCATGATGGAAGCCATCGGCAACCTGACGCTCCAGGCAGACGGTAAGGTGATCAACAGCAAGTCTGTGGTCACGGGGGGTGATTTACACATCAACGCTAATGAGGTAATGAACAACAGCAACAGCCTGCTCTGGTCGTTAGGGAAGATGGATATTAATGCCCACGACGGTGCCTTTGTTAATGACTATAACGGTAACGTGCTGAGCATGGGTGACATGTCGCTCATCGCGAAAACGATTATCAACTCCGCCGGGATCATTCGCTCCGAACAGAACATCAATATTGATGCGGCCTCTCTGGAAAACCAGAGCACCTATACGGGTGGCTCCATTTCGCAAACCCAAACGCAGGATGCCGTGGGTCAATGGGCCGGTATTGATAATGTGATGACGCAGGTCAGGATTACCACGGTTCTGCACATCCCGGTTCTGGCGTCAGATATCGCTATGAGTAAGCTCGGCGAAATCAGCGCCGGGAAAGATATTAATATTAACCAGCGCGGCATTTTCGACGAAAAAGAGGTTAAAAATAACGGCGGCCTGATCCAGGCGGGACGTGATATCACCATCACGGGTAATCTGCTGAACTCGCCAACCTATACCTCCGAATCCATGTATGACTATCTGAATCTCATCCTTGAGCAACCGATAGTACTGACCGACTACTGGAAGGTGGCAGCAGAGCACTACACGACGCTGACCTTCAACTCGCTCTATCAATACCTTGATTTCATCTTTGGTGACGGCGCACCTGCAACCAAAAGCGGTACCCAGGATCCAAACAGAGAGCGTAGCTATAAATCGCTTCTCGACGCCGCGAATGACTCAACCCAGCTCAACTACGTCATGAGCAAAGTGTTTGGTGAAACGTGGAATTCGCAAGATTACGCGACCCTGAACACGGCATGGCATAACCTGGTAAGCAATGACACCAGCATTACCCCTCTGAAGACGAATATGATCTACTTCGTGCCTTCAGAAAAAGGTGAAATCACGGCGGGTCGTAACTTTACGCACAATGGCGGCACGCTGGATAACGGCCTGGCTAACGCTGGCACAATCAAAGAAAACGCCAAAATTGAGAATATCGACGTGGGTGACTACACCATCGACACCGCCGTCGCGGGCTATGATGTTGCCATCAATACCAAAAAGCTGAATGAACTGGCCATGGGGATCAGCCCACTGCCGACCATCAAGGATTTGGTCTCTCTGCCGGGCATGTTTGAAGTCACTGACGAATTCAAAAAAGCCTCTGAGGCGGCGAAAAACGGTACCGAATACAGCGGCCCGGCCAACCACATCATTCCGATTTTCGAAACGCGCCCGGAAATGATCGATCAGAGCAAGTACAGCGGCTCTGACTACTATTTCGACAAGGTGGATTACACTACCACCGAAACCGTTAACGTCATTGGCGATAACTACTTTATCTCCGAACTGATTCGTCGAGAGATCAGCCGCTCCGTAGGCAGCATGTTTGCGATACGAGACGGTCTTGAAGGCGATGCGCTGGTACAAAACCTGATGGATAACGCCGGTATTGCGGCGAAAAACAGCGATCTAAATCTGGTGGTGGGGCAGCCTCTGAGCGAAGAGCAGCGCAATGGGCTAACCCAGGATATCGTCTGGTTCGTGAGCCAGAACATCAAAGGGACGGAAGTGCTGGTGCCGGTGGTCTACCTTTGCCCTGAAACCCTTAGCCAGCTGGCTAACGGTGATATCAGTAAAGGCACAGCGTCCATTGCAGCCGGAAATAGCCTTTCAGTTGATGCCACCGCCATTAACAACGTGAACGGTACCCTCTCCTCTAAGGGTGACGTCACGCTGAAATCCAAAGGGGATATTAACAACATCAGCAATGCGACAGATGCTGGCATCTCGGCGGGCGGTAACGTCTCAATGACGTCGGAAAATGGCAGCATTGCCTCAAACGGCGCGGCAGTGAACGCCGGTGGCGACATTGACATGAAGGCTGAAAAGGGCGACATCACCCTGACCGCATCTGTCGGACACGGCGAAGACGGCAAGCAGAAGATTCATGCGCACGATGATGGCGTCACCGCAGGCGGCAGTATCAACATGCAGGCGAAAACCATCACTTCCAACGCGGCTGATATTACGGCAGGCCAGGACGTGAATATGAAGGCGAGCGAAGGTGACGTCACCTTCAACGACCTGCATCAGATTGATTCTAACCGTACCATCAATACCGAGATCAACGGTCTGTCCAGCTATACCACCACCGACACCAAAACGGTGACCGGCGAAGCTATCGGCGCAACCGTCAAGGCTGGCGGCAATGTGCAGATTGATGCCAGCAAGAATGTGGTCATCGAAGGCGGCAGCATTGACGCGAAAAGCGGCTCCATCAACGCGGCAGAAAACGTTGAGATAAAGACGTCTGAAAACGTGTCCGCTGAGGAACACACCACACAGTCTCGCCAGTTTGTTGCTGAGGCCGGCATCAGCGGCGCCGGTAAATCCGCCTCGGCTTCCTACGGCAAAAACGACGGCACCACAAAAAATACCACCTCTGGCGACTACACCAGCGCAGGCGGTAATTCTGAAACCTCCGCGATTGGTGCCAAACCGGGCCGCGCACCGATCACCGATACTGCCGGTTTCAAGGTGGGTATGGAAGACACAACCGATACCGTGTCGACCCAGAGCAAGCAGAACACCAACGCGTCCATTAATTTTACCGATTCCGGTTCCGTAAATGCAGGAAAAACGGCGGATATTGGCGGCGCTGACCTCTCCGCCGGAGATAAGCTCAGCATTAACGCGAAGGATGTCGCAAGCACCAAATACGAGGATGAAACCAAAACCACCGTCACACATAAAGACCGCTTTGTCGGTGTTTCAGGTGAGGCCCACAGTGCGGTAGTTGATGCGATCGACAAAACCGGGAATCTCATTGATAAATCGCAGCAAGGCCAGTCGATTAACAGCGGAACCACGACGGCGGAAGTGCTGGGCGATGTGTCCAACATCATGCTAAACGATCTTGCTGGCGGCTCCGTCACTTTCGGCGGCAACACGACAAAAACGAAAGAAACGCGCACCGCAACGGCGGAGAATACCACCAATATTAATGCTAAAAACGTCAGCATTAATTCGACCAACGATACCACGCTCAACGGCGTGAACGTGAACTCGCAGAATACGGAGATCAATGCGGGTGGTAATGTGGACATTAACGCAGCGAAATCAACAACCTCTTACACCAATGAAACCGAAAAACACAAAGGCGGTCTTACCGCAGGCGTGGGAGTGGATATAACCGGCGCAAGCGGCGGTATTTCAGTCGATTACAACGGCAGTACGGAACACGGCTCGGGTAACTCTACGTCGTATAAGAACAGTACTATCAACGGCAACACGGTGACAGTGAACGCTGGCGGTGATATGAACATGAAGGGCGCTAACATCGATGCAGAAAAAGCGGATGTTAACGTTGCAGGCGATATGAATATCACCTCCGTGCAGAATACCGAGCACACCGAAAGTAGCCGCGGTAACTGGGGCGCTTCTGTGGGCATCTCCGTCTCGGCAGCGGGCATCATCCCGAACGCGTCCGTCAACGGGGGCGGCGGCTCTGAAAGTTACGATTCGTCTAAAACAGCGAAGCAATCCGGTATCAATACCAGCGGCGAGCTGAATGTGAAAACCGGAGGCGACCTCAATATGACCGGGGCTAATCTGGTATCTCAGGATGGCACCGGATCGGTGAACGTTGCGGGTGATATCAATGCGAAAACGCTGGAAGACCACGTTGAGCAGGATTGTCTGTACGGCGGTGGCGGCATTGGCCTGAGCAATGGCGTAGTGCCTTCCGGTAACATCTACGTCGACACCGTGGATGAAATTCACTACAACGAAACGCAGAAATCCACTATCGCCGTGGGTGACACCACCAGTGCGGCAGTGAATGGCGATCTCAATACCAATAAAGATGAAATGTCGGTTGTCACGCGTGATGAGAAAGAAGCAGGAAATAACATTTCCTACACGCTTGCCGATCCGGGGATTCGTAAGAAGAAGAAAAGCGGCGCTGACGCAGACAGCGATACTCCAGCGAAGCCGGATGACGGCCATACGGACGATGGCGGCTGCCCTCAGAAGTGTACGCCGACTAAGCCAGGCTCAACGCAGCAGCAGACGACAACCACGACGCGTACAACGTCTGATTCTCAGCATATGACGATTGAGAAAACGACGGCGACAACGACCTCCACGTCCGCCTCTTCGGTGGTCCATAAGGAGGCCGTCGCGTCTGAAACCGCACGCAGTGAAGCCGTGCCAAACGTTGCGCCGTCAACGTCCCAGCCGCTGACGCCAAAAGCGAAACCAGAGGCCGCAACGGTTACACCAAAAGCGAAACCAGAAGCCACAACGGTTACGCCAGTGAAGAAATGGGCCGTACCGGAAACTAACTATCCTGTGCTCTCTCCGGGCTCTGCAACGGGTAAAACCGGTAAAGACATGCCGAAAACACCGGACCACAGGAAGTGGAACGGCGACATGACCAACGGCGTTGCGCCATCCAGCAACACCAAAGGTGATGACGTCAAGCTCTCGCCGGGTTCGTCCACCGGTCAGACCGGGATGGATATGCCGAAAACGCCGGAACACAAGCAGTGGAATGGCGACATGACCAACGGCGTTGCGCCATCCAGCAACACCAAAGGGAATGACGTTAAGCTTTCTCCGGGGTCGTCCACCGGTCAGACCGGGATGGACATGCCGAAAACGCCGGAACACAAGAAGTGGAATGGCGACATGAGCAAAGGTGCGATGAACGCGCGTCCACAGTGGAAGGCGTTGCAAATCGATCGACCGATTGATATCTATGCTCCGGTAACCATTACCTTCACCGACGAGCAGTACAGCTAAAACAAAAGGGTCTGACTTTCGTCAGACCCTTTTTTTAACGCCCCTTTCGAACGTTATTCGTCTTCCAGATACGTATATCCGTACAGACCCGCTTCAAACTCTTCCAGGAACTGCTGCTGCAGCGCATCGTCCAGCCCGGTGTTTTTCACCTGGTCGCGGAACTGCGTGAGCAGGGTTTTCGGATCCAGCTGAACGTATTCCAGCATGTCCGCCACGGTATCCCCTTCGTCAGACAGCTCAACTTCCACGCTGCCGTCAGGGAAGACAAACACGTCAACCGCCTCGGTATCGCCGAACAGGTTGTGCATGTTGCCGAGGATCTCCTGATACGCGCCGACCATAAAGAAGCCCAGCATTGGCGGGTTCTCCGGGTCGTATTCCGGCATTGGCATCGTCGTGGCGATACCGTCGCCGTCCACGTAGTGGTCGATGGCGCCGTCAGAGTCGCAGGTGATGTCCAGCAGCACCGCGCGACGTTCCGGGGCGTGATTCAATCCTTCCAGCGGCAGAACCGGGAACAGCTGATCGATACCCCAGGCATCCGGCATCGACTGGAACAGCGAGAAGTTGACGTAAATCTTATCCGCCATACGCTCCTGCAGCTCGTCGATTATCGGACGGTGGGCGCGGTTGCTCGGGTCGAGCTGCTTCTGCACTTCATGGCACATATTCAGATAGAGCTGCTCTGCCCACGCGCGCTCCTGCAGGCTGAAGGTGCCTGAAGAGTAGCCGACGTGAATATCGTGCAGATCCATCTGGCTGTCGTGCAGCCATTCGCGCAGGGAACGACGCGTGCCGGGCTCGTGCATCTCCTGCCAGGTTTCCCACATGCTTTGCAGGGAACGCGGGGCATCGTCTGCCGGCGGCGTCGCTTCGGTGGTTTCGCTGCGCTCAACGCCGATAATGTTAGAGACCAGCACCGTATGGTGCGCGGTCACCGCGCGACCGGATTCGGTAATCACCGTCGGGTGCGGCAGGCCGTTCTCTTCACAGGCGTCGCCGATCGCCCAGATGATGTTGTTCGCGTATTCGTTCAGGCCGTAGTTTACGGAGCAGTCGGACTGCGAGCGAGTCCCTTCATAGTCCACGCCCAGGCCGCCGCCCACGTCGAAGCACTGAATATTCACGCCAAGCTTGTGCAGTTCAACGTAGAAACGCGCCGATTCACGCACGCCGGTGGCGATATCACGAATGTTGGCCATCTGCGAGCCGAGGTGGAAGTGCAGCAGCTGAATGCTGTCCAGACGACCACGCTCGCGCAGAATTTCTACCAGCTGCAGCACCTGGTTTGCCGCCAGGCCGAACTTGGATTTTTCACCGCCGGAGGACTGCCATTTTCCGGAACCCTGTGACGCCAGACGCGCACGTACGCCAAGGCGCGGCACCACGTTCAGACGCTCGGCCTCTTCCAGCACGATGGCGATTTCAGTCATCTTCTCGATAACCAGATAGACCTTGTGGCCCATCTTCTCGCCAATCAGCGCCAGACGAATGTATTCACGGTCTTTATAGCCGTTACAGACGATCACTGAACGGGTCATCCCCGCATGCGCCAGCACGGCCATCAGCTCGGCTTTGGAACCTGCCTCCAGCCCCAGCGGCTCGCCGGAGTGGATCAGGGATTCAATCACGCGGCGGTGCTGGTTAACCTTGATCGGGTAAACCAGGAAGTAGTCGCCTTTATAGCCGTAGGATTCACGCGCGCGTTTGAACGCGGCGTTAATCGAACGCAGGCGATGTTGCAGGATCTGCGGGAAGCAGAACAGTGCAGGCAAACGCTGGCCCTGAGCCTCACGGGCTTTCACCAGTTTGGCGAGATCCACGCGCGCTTCAGGGACGTCGGGATCCGGGCAGACGCTGATGTGGCCCAGTTCGTTGACGTCGTAGTAGTTATTGCCCCACCAGGCAATATTGTAAGTGCGCAGCATCTTGCTGGCTTCCTCGGAGCTCATCGCAACCTCCTGCATAGAACGTAGTACACCCTGTTCGCCCGCTGACGAAGGCGAAAAAGAAGACATGTCGTCAGACATAGCGAACCTCAACTCTTTGTATTAAGTGTAAAACAGTTGACTACTATCGCAGCGTTATACGGCGATAACAACCCATAAACGGCTCCGTTTCCCAGCAGAGTATGCTGAAATCCAGACCGTGCGACCGGTTTCTTATTCATATCATTGTAAAACACGTATCCGAACTCTGTATGACAAGGTTCGGCGAAACCACGAGAAAACTCTTGTATTAACAAGAGCGCCCTTGTTCAGTTTTCACAAAGCGTGACCGGCCCTGGAATCCTGAGAAGCGCCGAGATGGGTATAACATCGGCAGGTTTGCAGACTAGAAATGCGGGTTGCGGGAATCAAATGCGCGCCAGAACGGCTGCGCTGAATTAGCGGAAAACGATGGTTCATTATCTCGTATCACCTCCACGGCCGCCTCTGCTGAAACGGACCCCAAGCCAAAGCTAAAAGTTCACTGCTTTACCCGGCTGGAAGTGGCGACACGATGAGTTCATCGAGCGCTTATTTTATATGAGCCGCGCGCCGCGTTTTATACCGAGAAGGGGGCTAAAAAGCAAAACAAAAATGCGCGTGTTGCCAGCACCGTCAGGAATTTTTGCCAGCACCAATTTCAACTGAGTGAGAGATGAGTCAAAAAAAACTGGAAATCGGGTGAAGAAGTGACCTAAAATAGCCATCCAGATGTTAATCCATCTATACTGATTAACACTCATACTGCCAGTGTCAAAAACCTGCAGGCCTTGGTAGAATTATCTCCTTTGGCTATTCCACACAGCAGCTTGAGCTAACCAAATTCCTCTTAGGTGAAATAAAACATGGCAAAACACCTGTTTACGTCCGAGTCCGTATCAGAAGGACATCCTGATAAAATTGCTGACCAAATCTCCGATGCGGTGCTGGATGCGATCCTCGCGCAGGATCCAAAAGCACGCGTCGCGTGTGAAACCTATGTCAAAACCGGCATGGTTCTGGTTGGCGGTGAGATCACCACCAGCGCATGGGTTGATATCGAAGAGATCACCCGTAACACGGTGCGTGAGATCGGTTATGTGCATTCTGATATGGGCTTTGATGCCAACTCCTGCGCGGTACTGAGCGCAATTGGCAAACAGTCTCCAGACATCAACCAGGGCGTTGACCGTGCCGATCCGCTGGAACAGGGCGCGGGCGACCAGGGCCTGATGTTCGGCTATGCAACCAACGAAACCGACGTGCTGATGCCAGCGCCGGTCACCTACGCACACCGTCTGGTGCAGCGTCAGGCTGAAGTGCGTAAAAACGGCACCCTGCCGTGGCTGCGCCCGGATGCGAAGAGTCAGGTCACCTTCCAGTACGACGACGGTAAAATTGTCGGTATTGACGCGGTGGTTCTGTCTACCCAGCATGCCGAAGATATCGATCAGAAATCCCTGCAGGAAGCAGTGATGGAAGAGATCATCAAGCCGGTTCTGCCAACCGAATGGCTGAGCAGCGCCACCAAATTCTTCATCAACCCGACCGGACGCTTTGTTATCGGCGGCCCAATGGGTGACTGCGGCCTGACCGGTCGTAAAATCATCGTTGATACCTACGGCGGCATGGCGCGTCACGGTGGCGGTGCATTCTCCGGTAAAGATCCATCAAAAGTGGACCGTTCTGCAGCGTACGCGGCACGTTATGTGGCGAAAAACATCGTGGCTGCCGGCCTGGCTGACCGCTGTGAGATTCAGGTTTCCTACGCCATCGGCGTGGCTGAACCCACCTCCATCATGGTGGAAACCTTTGGTACCGAGAAAGTGCCTTCAGAACAGCTGACCCTGCTGGTGCGCGAGTTCTTCGACCTGCGTCCATACGGCCTGATACAGATGCTGGATCTGCTGCACCCAATCTACAAAGAAACCGCTGCATACGGTCATTTTGGTCGTGAACATTTCCCATGGGAAAAAACCGACAAAGCCGCCCTGCTGCGTGAAGCTGCCGGTCTCAAGTAATCGACTGACATCGCTTTTAAAAGGCCAGCCTTCGGGCTGGCCTTTTGCATTTGTGCGATCATCCTTGCCCGGCGGCGCTTCGCTTGCACGGGCCTACGGGTTTTGGGCATTTGTAGGCCGGGTAAGGCGCAGCCGCCACCCGGCTGAAAGGTGTACCCTTTGGAACCGATTACACCGCACCGGTAACCCTCCGCTTTCAGACTATTCTCTTTGCATGATCGCCATTCTTCTGCTGTTACATTCCCTTTCAGTTAAGTCTGAAATATCTCCTTTCGCGATGCGCCTCACTTCATTTACCTCTATATTTTCAAAGCTTTAATTTTATTTACGGTTGCACACGAGTGTAACCGATTACACCTATGTGATTAATCTCACATATTTTTACGGGTCGCTCACCTACCCTTACTATCAATAAAACTGATAACCCAACTGGAGGGCATAATGCCTGACAATAAAAAACAGGGGCGTACGTCCAACAAGGCGATGACATTCTTCGTCTGTTTCCTCGCCGCCCTGGCAGGATTACTTTTTGGCCTGGATATCGGCGTGATTGCCGGTGCATTACCTTTCATCACTGACGAGTTCCAGATTAGCGCTCACACCCAGGAATGGGTGGTCAGCTCCATGATGTTCGGTGCGGCCGTTGGGGCCGTCGGCAGCGGCTGGCTCTCCTTCAAACTCGGACGTAAAAAGAGCCTGATGATTGGCGCGATCCTGTTCGTGGCCGGCTCACTCTTCTCTGCCGCAGCGCCTAACGTTGAGGTTCTGCTGGTTTCCCGCGTGCTGCTCGGTCTGGCCGTGGGCGTGGCGTCCTATACCGCCCCGCTCTACCTGTCTGAAATCGCGCCGGAGAAAATCCGCGGCAGTATGATTTCGATGTACCAGCTGATGATCACCATCGGTATTCTCGGTGCATACCTTTCCGATACCGCGTTTAGCTACAGCGGCGCATGGCGCTGGATGCTCGGCGTGATCATCATCCCTGCAGTTCTGCTGCTGATTGGCGTCTTCTTCCTGCCGGACAGCCCTCGCTGGTTTGCTGCAAAACGTCGCTTCCACGATGCCGAACGCGTGCTGATGCGCCTGCGTGATACCAGCGCAGAGGCGAAAAACGAGCTGGAAGAGATCCGCGAAAGCCTGAAGGTCAAACAGTCCGGCTGGGCGCTGTTTAAAGAGAACAGCAACTTCCGCCGGGCGGTGTTCCTCGGCGTGCTGCTCCAGGTGATGCAGCAGTTCACCGGGATGAACGTCATCATGTACTACGCGCCCAAAATCTTTGAGCTGGCGGGTTATACCAACACCACCGAGCAGATGTGGGGGACCGTCATCGTGGGTCTGACCAACGTGCTGGCGACCTTTATCGCCATCGGTCTGGTGGACCGCTGGGGACGTAAGCCAACCCTGACGCTGGGCTTCCTGGTGATGGCGGCCGGTATGGGCGTCCTCGGTACCATGATGCATCTGGGCATTCACTCCCCAACCGCCCAGTACTTTGCGGTAGGCATGCTGCTGATGTTTATCGTCGGGTTTGCGATGAGCGCCGGGCCGCTGATCTGGGTGCTGTGCTCTGAGATCCAGCCGCTGAAGGGGCGTGATTTTGGTATCACCTGCTCTACCGCAACCAACTGGATTGCCAACATGATCGTCGGCGCAACGTTCCTGACCATGCTCAACACTCTGGGTAATGCCAATACCTTCTGGGTCTACGCCGGTCTGAACATCTTCTTTATTGTGCTGACTATCTGGCTGGTTCCGGAAACCAAACACGTTTCGCTGGAACATATTGAACGTAACCTGATGAAAGGTCGCCCGCTGCGCGAAATCGGCGCTCACGACTGATCCTCTTGCGGGAGGCGCCTCTTGCGCCTCCCCGCTTCCCGCTTTATGCTCTGCCCCTATGAAAGCTCCCCGTCTCCCCATCGCCATTCAGCAAGCCGTTATGCGCAGCCTGCGGGAAAAACTCGCCCAGGCGAACCTGAAGCTTGGTCGCAATTACCCTGAACCCAAACTCGTCTACCAGCAGCGTGGCACCTCGGCCGGTACCGCCTGGCTGGAATCCTATGAGATCCGCCTGAACCCGGTTCTGATGATGGAAAACCAGCAGGCATTTATTGATGAGGTGGTGCCGCACGAGCTGGCGCACCTGCTGGTGTGGAAACACTTCGGACGCGTCGCCCCCCACGGCAAGGAGTGGAAGTGGATGATGGAAGCGGTGCTCGGCGTTCCGGCGCGCAGAACCCATCAGTTCGAGCTGGAATCGGTGCGCCGCAATACCTTCCCCTACCGCTGCCAGTGTCAGCAACATCAGCTTACCGTCCGCCGCCATAATCGCGTGGTGCGCGGCGAGGCAACCTACCGCTGCGTGAAATGCGGCGAGCCGCTGGTGGCGGAATAATTATCTGAACGTTCAGGAACTTTCCTGATCTGACTGATTGCATACAGGAACAACATTCGTTACGTTGCGGGCTCGTTTTGACACGGAGTGTAAGATGTCCCGTAATTTTTCTCTCGCGGTCGCCTTTCTGACGACGGCGCTCTCAGGCCACGCCCTGGCCGACGGTATCAACAGTTTCTCTCAGGCCAAAGCGGCCGGTGTAAAGGTCAACGCTGACGTACCGGGCGATTTCTACTGCGGCTGTAAAATTAACTGGCAGGGTAAAAAAGGGGTCGTTGACCTTGAGTCCTGCGGCTACAAGGTGCGTAAAAACGAAAACCGCGCCAGCCGTATTGAATGGGAACATGTCGTTCCGGCATGGCAGTTTGGCCACCAGCGCCAGTGCTGGCAGGATGGTGGACGTAAAAACTGCGCCAAAGATCCGGTTTACCGCCAGATGGAAAGCGACATGCATAACCTGCAGCCCGCGGTGGGCGAAGTGAACGGCGATCGCGGCAACTTCATGTACAGCCAGTGGAACGGTGGCGAAGGTCAGTACGGCCAGTGCGGTATGAAGATTGATTTTAAAGAGAAAGTCGCCGAGCCCCCTGCCCGCGCGCGCGGCAGCATTGCCCGCACCTATTTCTATATGCGTGACCGTTACGATCTCAACCTCTCCCGCCAGCAGACCCAGTTGTTCAACGCCTGGGACAAGCAGTACCCGGTGACGGAGTGGGAATGCCAGCGCGACGAGCGTATCGCCAGAGTCCAGGGGAATCACAACCCTTATGTCCAGCGGGCTTGCCAGGCGCAAAAGAGCTAACCTACACTACGGCAATTCGCTTATATCGCATGACACATGGAATTTCTGACTATGCGCATTCCCCGCATTTACCATCCTGAACTGATTACCGCAGGCCGTGAAATCGCCCTGTCTGATGACGCCGCCAACCACGTTGGCCGCGTGCTGCGCATGGGCGCCGGCCAGGCAATACAATTGTTCGACGGCTCTAACCAGGTTTTCGACGCGGAAATCACGAGGGCGGATAAAAAAAGCGTACACGTGAATGTCCTGCGCGGTGAAGTGGATGACCGGGAATCACCGCTGCATATCCATCTGGGCCAGGTGATGTCGCGCGGCGAGAAAATGGAGTTCACGATTCAGAAATCCATTGAACTGGGTGTAAGCCTCATTACGCCACTTTTTTCTGAGCGCTGTGGCGTTAAACTGGATGCGGAACGTCTGAACAAAAAGATCCAGCAGTGGCAGAAAATTGCCATCGCGGCTTGCGAACAGAGTGGCCGCAACCGTATTCCGGAGATCCGCCCGGCGATGGATCTGGAGGAGTGGTGTGCAGAAGAGGACAGTGGGCTGAAGCTCAATCTTCATCCGCGCGCCAGCGCCAGCATCAATACGCTGCCGCAGCCCGTTGAGCGCGTTCGCCTGCTGATTGGCCCTGAAGGCGGCCTGTCGGCGGACGAAATTGCGATGACGGCACGTTACCAGTTTACTGATATTCTGTTGGGACCTCGCGTTCTGCGCACTGAGACAACGGCACTCACGGCCATTACCGCGCTACAGGTACGGTTTGGCGATCTGGGTTGACGCATTATTGGAGAGAAAGATGATCAAGCTCGGCATCGTGATGGACCCCATCGCAAACATCAACATCAAGAAAGATTCCAGCTTCGCCATGCTGCTGGAAGCGCAGCGTCGCGGCTATGAACTCCACTATATGGAGATGAACGATCTTTACCTGATCAACGGTGAAGCCCGCGCCCGCACCCGCATCGTTAACGTCGAGCAGAACTACGACAAATGGTATGAATTTGGCACAGAGCAGGACATTGCCCTGGCCGATCTCAACGTCATTCTGATGCGTAAAGATCCGCCATTCGACACCGAGTACATTTACTGCACCTATATCCTTGAACGTGCAGAAGAGAAAGGCACGCTGATCGTTAACAAACCGCAGAGCCTGCGCGACTGTAACGAGAAGCTCTATACCGCCTGGTTCTCTGACCTGACGCCAGAAACCCTGGTGACCCGCAGCAAAGCCCAGTTGAAAGCATTCTGGCAGAAGCACGGCGACATCATCATGAAGCCGCTGGACGGCATGGGCGGCGCGTCGATTTTCCGCGTGAAAGAAGGCGACCCGAACATTGGCGTGATTGCCGAAACCCTGACCGAACTGGGCACCCGTTACTGCATGGCACAGAACTATATTCCGGCGATCAAGGACGGCGACAAACGCGTGCTGGTGGTGGATGGCGAACCGGTCCCTTACTGCCTGGCGCGTATCCCGCAGGGTGGCGAAACCCGTGGTAACCTGGCGGCCGGCGGTCGCGGTGAGCCGCGCCCGTTGACCGAAAGCGACTGGGAAATTGCCCGCCGCGTAGGCCCGACGCTGAAAGCCAAAGGCCTGATCTTCGTCGGACTGGATATCATCGGCGATCGTCTGACCGAAGTGAACGTCACCAGCCCGACCTGCATTCGTGAAATTGAAGCGGAATTCCCGGTCTCGATCACCGGAATGCTGATGGACGCCATCGAAAAACGCCTGCAGAAATAACCCACCAATGAGTGACAGCGCCCGGGTTTCTCCGCATACTGGTCGCTGTCGCTTTTTAAACCAGGAAACAGTACCTCTGACAATGAATTTACAGCATCACTTTCTTATTGCCATGCCTGCTCTCCAGGACCCGATTTTTCGCCGCGCCGTGGTTTATATTTGTGAATACAATGAAGACGGCGCGATGGGTATTATCATTAATAAACCGCTGGAAAATCTTCAGGTTGAAGGGATTCTGGACAAGCTGAAAATCCCGGCTGAAGCCCGACTGCCGGAGATCCGGCTTGATAAGCCCGTGATGCTGGGTGGACCTCTTGCAGAAGATCGCGGCTTTATCCTGCATACGCCGCCGGTGTTCTCTTCCAGTATTCGAATTTCGGATAACACCGTCATCACCACCTCACGTGACGTGCTCGAAACGCTGGGCACCGCAGAGCAGCCTTCTGAAGTGCTGGTGGCGCTGGGCTATTCGTCGTGGGAGAAAGGCCAGCTTGAGCAGGAGATCCTCGATAACGCCTGGCTCACCGCCCCTGCGGACATGAATATCCTGTTTAAAACGCCGATTGCCGATCGCTGGCGCGACGCGGCGAAGTTGATTGGCATTGATATCCTGACCATGCCTGGCGTAGCGGGGCACGCCTGATGAGCGGAACGCTTCTGGCCTTCGATTTTGGCACCAAAAGCATCGGCGTCGCCGTGGGGCAGCGCATCACCGGTACCGCGCGTCCGCTTACCGCCCTGAAGGCCAACGACGGTACGCCGGACTGGAACCTCATTGAGCGTCTGCTCAAAGAGTGGCAGCCGGATGACGTGATTGTCGGATTACCGCTCAACATGGACGGTACCGAACAGCCGCTGACTGCCCGGGCGCGTAAGTTCGCCAATAAAATCCATGGTCGCTTTGGTGTCTCCGTGAAGCTGCACGACGAGCGTCTCAGCACCGTCGAAGCGCGTGCGGGTCTGTTTGAGCACGGTGGCTTCCGGGCGCTCAATAAAGGCAGCGTGGACTCCGCTTCTGCCGTCATCATCCTCGAAAGCTATTTCGAGCAGGGCTTTTAAGCACAGGGGCCTACAGCCGCCCCTGCGCCCGTCTCTCCGCCAGGCTTTGGTCAAAATTCTGCATGCCTGCCTGCTGTCCGGTTTGAATAATGCCGGGCAGCTGCCACGTTTTTCCTTCTCGTATCAGATTTGCCGCCGCCGCGGTATTCACCAGCAGCTCATACAGCGCGACGCGCCCGTCCTGTAAGTCAGGAACCAGCTTCTGCGCCAGCACCGCCCGCAGGCTGCCGGCCAGCTGGTTACGCACCGGATCTTTCTCCTGCGCCGGGAACGTATCGACCAGCCGCTCAATCGCCTGCGATGCCCCGCGCGTATGCAGCGTCGCCAGCACCAGGTGCCCGGTCTCCGCTGCCGTTAGCGCCAGGCGGATCGTTTCGCTGTCGCGCAGCTCTCCCAGTAAAATCACGTCCGGATCCTGGCGTAAGGCACTGCGCAGCGCATCGGCAAATGACGGGCTGTGCTGGCCGATCTCCCGCTGCTGGATCAGGCAACGTGCGCTCTGATAGATAAACTCCACCGGATCTTCGAGCGTGAGAATATGGCCGTCAGTATGGTGGTTGAGAAAATCGACCATCGCCGCCAGCGTCGTGGATTTGCCGCTGCCGGTCGCCCCCGTCACCAGAATCAACCCGGACGCATTGGTTAACAGTTCCGGGATAACCCTCGGCGCGCCCAGCGAAGCGAGCTGCGGACAGGTACGCGGCAACAGCCGCAGCGTCACAGAGACTCCGCGCATCTGCTTAAAGGCACTGCCGCGCAGGCGCTGGCCTCCCGCCACCGTCGCGGCAAAATCCACCTGCCCGCTGGCCCACCATATCCCCTGCTGCTCATCGTTGAGCCACGCTTTTAACAACGCCCCGACGTCGGGAGGAGGAAACGGTGCCGGTTCAAGGCGGCCGGTTCTGCGCCAGCGGGGTGGCGAATCACTGCACAGGTGTAGATCGGAGACGTTATGCTTTACACTAAGGGCCACAATTTCTTCCACATCCATAGACTACTCCTCGGAAAATGAACGACATTGCGCATAACCTGGCACAGGTCCGGGACAAAATCTCAGCCGCCGCAACGCGTTGCGGCCGGGCTTCAGAAGAAATTACGCTGCTTGCAGTCAGCAAAACCAAGCCTGCGAGCGCCATCGCAGAAGCCATTGACGCAGGCCAGCGGGCGTTTGGTGAAAACTACGTCCAGGAAGGCGTGGATAAAATTCGCTACTTCCAGGAACAGGGGAAGACGGATCTGCAGTGGCACTTTATCGGCCCACTGCAGTCGAACAAAAGCCGTCTGGTGGCGGAGCACTTCGACTGGTGCCATACCGTTGACCGTCTGCGCATTGCTACACGCCTGAACGACCAGCGTCCGGCAGAGATGCCAGCGCTTAACGTGCTGATTCAAATCAACATCAGCGATGAAAACAGCAAGTCCGGTATTGCGCTGAGCGAGCTGGATGCGCTGGCAGCCGAGGTGGCCGAACTGCCGCGCTTAAGCCTGCGTGGTTTGATGGCAATCCCGGCGCCTGAGTCAAGTTATGAAAGGCAGTTTGCCGTGGCACAGCAAATGGCTGTAGCATTTGAGGCGCTTAAAGCGCGCTATAACACGGTAGACACGCTTTCTCTGGGCATGTCGGATGATATGGAAGCCGCCATTGCGGCAGGCAGCACGATGGTGCGCATCGGCACGGCAATTTTCGGTGCGCGCGACTACTCAAAATAATAAGGAAACCTGAGGAACGCCATGAAGACGTTGACTTTCCTGCTCTCAACGGTCATTGAGCTGTACACGATGGCGCTTTTGCTGCGCGTCTGGATGCAGTGGGCCCGCTGTGATTTTTACAATCCGTTCTCGCAGTTTGTCGTGAAAATCACGCAGCCTGTTGTCGGACCGCTGCGCCGTATTATCCCGGCCATGGGGCCCATCGACAGTTCGTCTCTGCTGGTGGCGTTTATTCTGAGCGTTATCAAAGCGATTGTGCTGTTTATGGTCTTCACCTTCCAGCCGATTATCTGGATTGTCGCCGTCCTGATTTTGATCAAAACCATCGGTCTGCTGATCTTCTGGGTGCTGCTGGTCATGGCGATCATGAGCTGGGTGAGCCAGGGCCGTAGCCCGGTGGAGTACGCCTTGATTCAGCTGACCGAGCCGCTGCTGCGCCCGATCCGTAACCTGCTTCCGTCTATGGGCGGCATCGATTTTTCGCCGATGATCCTGGTTCTGCTGCTCTATGTGATCAACATGGGGGTCGCTGAACTGCTGCAGTCCACGGGCGATATGCTGCTGCCGGGGCTGTGGATGGCGCTATGAGTGCCGTAAGTACCTGCGCTGACGGGCTGGTTTTACGGCTGTATATTCAGCCGAAAGCCAGCCGTGACGGTATTGTTGGACTGCATGGCGACGAGTTAAAAGTCGCCATCACTGCCCCGCCGGTTGACGGCCAGGCGAACGCGCATCTGACCAAATATCTGGCAAAACAGTTTCGCGTCGCCAAAAGCCAGGTCATCATTGAAAAAGGCGAACTGGGGCGACATAAACAGGTAAAAATCCTTAATCCGCAATCTATCCCGACGGAAGTCGCGGCTCTGACAGAACAGGACTAAACCATGCAGAAAGTTGTTCTCGCGACCGGCAACGCCGGTAAAGTGCGCGAGCTGGCCTCGCTATTAAATGATTTTGGTCTGGACGTGGTCGCCCAGACCGATCTTGGCGTGGATTCCGCCGAAGAGACGGGGCTGACGTTTATCGAAAACGCGATCATTAAAGCGCGCCACGCTGCGCAGGTAACTGGCCTCCCCGCGATTGCCGACGACTCCGGCCTGGCCGTAGACGCCCTCGGCGGCGCGCCGGGGATCTACTCTGCCCGCTATTCCGGCGTTGACGCTACCGACCAGCAGAATCTGGAAAAGCTGCTTGTCGCCCTGAAAGACGTCCCGGACGAACAGCGCACCGCGCAGTTCCACTGCGTGCTGGTCTATCTGCGTCACGCGGAAGACCCGACGCCGATCGTCTGCCACGGCAGCTGGCCGGGCGTGATTACCCGTGAAGCGGCGGGCAAAGGCGGCTTTGGCTATGACCCGATTTTCTTTGTCCCTTCCGAGGGCAAAACCGCTGCGGAACTGACCCGCGAAGAAAAAAGCGCGATATCCCACCGCGGACGCGCGCTGAAACTGTTACTGGAAGCACTGCGTAATGGCTAATTTGCCGCCTCTGAGTCTTTATATTCACATCCCGTGGTGCGTGCAAAAATGCCCGTACTGCGATTTCAACTCGCACGCGCTTAAGGGCGAAGTGCCGCACGATGACTACGTTGCGCATCTGCTGGCCGACCTGGATGCCGATGTACCTTACGCACAGGGACGTGAAGTTAAGACCATTTTCATTGGTGGCGGTACGCCGAGCCTACTGTCAGGCCCGGCGATGCAAACGCTGCTGGACGGCGTGCGCGTGCGCCTGAACCTGGCAGCGGATGCTGAAATTACGATGGAAGCCAACCCCGGCACCGTTGAAGCCGACCGTTTTGTCGACTATCAGCGCGCGGGCGTGAACCGCATCTCCATCGGCGTGCAGAGCTTTAGCGAGCCGAAGCTGAAGCGCCTGGGGCGTATTCACGGCCCGGAAGAGGCGAAGCGCGCGGCAAACCTGGCGACCGGCCTGGGCCTGCGCAGCTTTAACCTGGATCTGATGCACGGCCTGCCGGATCAGTCTCTGGAAGAGGCGCTGGACGATTTGCGCCAGGCCATTGCGCTGAATCCCCCTCATCTGTCGTGGTACCAACTCACCATCGAGCCCAACACCCTGTTTGGCTCGCGTCCGCCGGTGCTGCCGGATGACGACGCGCTGTGGGATATCTTCGAGCAGGGTCACCAGCTGTTAACCGCGGCGGGCTATCAGCAGTACGAAACGTCGGCATATGCAAAGCCGGGCTACCAGTGTCAGCACAACCTGAACTACTGGCGCTTTGGCGACTATCTCGGCATCGGCTGCGGCGCGCACGGCAAGGTGACCTTCCCGGACGGGCGTATTCTGCGTACTGCCAAAACCCGCCACCCTCGCGGGTATATGGAAGGCCGCTACCTGGAGCGTCAGCACGACGTCGAGGCGGCGGATAAGCCGTTTGAGTTCTTTATGAACCGCTTCCGTCTGCTGGAAGCCGCGCCGCGCGCTGAGTTTGCGCTGTACACCGGGCTGCCGGAGTCGGTGATTCGCCCGCAGATCGACGAAGCGCTGGCGCAGGGGTATCTCACGGAATGTGCGGAATACTGGCAGATCACCGAGCACGGCAAACTGTTCCTCAATTCCCTTCTTGAGCTGTTCCTCGCCGAAGAAGCTGAAGGCTGATTCAGGATTTTGCATCCCGTTCTGCCGGCTGAGGGAAAGGCTGGCAGAGTGTGGAGATGATCGACCTGAAGAAACAGTCGATCACCATGGGTAAAGGATGTTAAAAAGTGTTCACCATGTCCCCGAACACCTGTCTACCATGTCCCCGGACCGTACACCCTAATAAAAGGGAGAGGGTTAGGGTTAGGGGACCTTACTTCAGCGTCCCCACCAGCGCCTTCCGGCTATCTTCCAGCGACACCACGCGCTTACACACGTCTTTGCCGAACTGCTGGAAATCATCTTCCTGGTTTTTCCACTCGTTCTGAATGGAGGTTTGCAGGCCGCCCAGACTGCCCAGCACGCCCTGCAGCGGGTTACCGCCGCCTTTCAGCACCGCTTTGGCACCCATCTCGTTGATGCTGTCCTGCAGGATGCCGCCCATCGCCTGGTTCACCAGCTGCTGCCCGTCAGCACGAACCTGATCGATCGCCTTATAGTGGAACGTCAGGCCGTCGGAGCGCGTCTCGATAATGCGGTTCATCTGTTCTTTAAGCTGCTTGTCCAGCTTCGTCAGGCGGGTGCGCATGTTGCTGCTCTCCCCCACCTCTTTGGTGATGATCTTATCCAGCGCCACGCGGCTCTTTTCGACGCGCGTCAGGGCACCTTCATTAATCCACGGCAGCGCGGTACGCAATTCGGACTGGTAGTCTTTCGCCTGCTCGCGCTGTGCGGCAGTCAGGTTGTACTGTTTGCCGTTATAGGTGACGTTCCCTTCTGGCGTAATTACCAGATTGCCGTTCTCGCCTTTGACCTGCACGGTTTGCGGGCTTAACACCACGTCATCACGCGGGGTGACGCTACATTGATAATCCGCATGGGCGGTGAATCCGGTTGCCATCAAAGCAACTGCCAGCAACGTTTTGCGCATCTTAAACACTCCCTCAGACAAAACGGGCCAGCTAATGCTGGCCCCTTACTGCTTAATTAGTCCCACCAAACGTCGAAAAGTTCGCTGACGCGGACATCTTCGAGCTTGTGGTCTTCAAGCCATTTACGGACCAGAGCCTGATGTTCTTCGGTGCATTTACCCACTTCCTGGGTGCAGATCAGACCTTCCCAGGCCAGATAGCCGCTACCGTCGAAGGCCAGTTTGTTTGGCTCGATCACCTCGTTGATGAACGCATCCACGTCCTGATCGATCTGCTCAACGCTGGTGCCTTCCGGGAAACGCCACGCAACGGAGAAGCCCACTTCCTGGAATTCTTCGATGTGCATCTTTTTACGCAGACGACGGCTACGATTCTTTGCCATTATTTCACCCTCTCGAACATTAAGTCCCATACACCGTGACCAAGACGATGGCCACGCTGTTCAAATTTCGTTACCGGACGCGATTCCGGACGCGGTACATAGTCGTTGCTCGCAGACTGGTTTTTGTAACCGTCGAGCGACGACATCACTTCCAGCATATGTTCCGCATACGGTTCCCAGTCGGTCGCCATATGGAAGACACCGCCCAGCTTCAGCTTGCTTTTAACCAGCTCGGCAAACGGCGCCTGAACGATACGGCGTTTATTATGACGCGCTTTATGCCACGGGTCAGGGAAAAAGAGCTGAACCATGGTTAAAGAATTGTCAGGAATCATTTTGTGCAGCACTTCCACCGCGTCGTGACACATCACGCGCAGGTTCTCAACGCCCTCTTCATGGGCCGTTGCCAGACATGCGCCCACGCCCGGCGAATGCACTTCGATACCAAGGAAGTTCTGCTCCGGGCGCGCTTTCGCCATGGTCACCAGCGAGGCGCCCATACCGAAGCCAATTTCCAGCGTGACCGGCGCGTCGCGGCCAAACAGCTCGGCAAAATCCAGAGGCTGCTCGCTGAACTCAACGCCCATCACCGGCCAGTAGTTGTCCAGCGCGTGTTGCTGACCTTTTGTCAGGCGGCCCTGACGACGGACAAAGCTGCGAATACGGCGCAGCGGGCGACCGTTTTCATCAAATTCCGGTGAAATGACGTCGTTTTTCATAAAAGAGTTGTCTGCTTGTGAGAATGTTCGGGAAACGGGCATTATCCAAAGTTAAGGCTTCTATGCAAGCATGGGAAAGATCCGGTTTACAGCAGATTGACGCTGTGCTGCAATCTGCGTCCCTGATTATGCGAATCGATGACCATGCAAGCCTCTCAATTTTCAGCCCAGGTGCTGGACTGGTACGACAAATACGGGCGTAAAACCCTGCCCTGGCAAATTGAAAAAACGCCGTACAAAGTATGGCTCTCCGAGGTGATGTTGCAACAAACGCAGGTCGCCACGGTGATCCCTTACTTCGAGCGTTTTATGGCGCGCTTCCCGACGGTGACCGATCTGGCCAATGCCCCGCTGGACGAGGTCCTGCACCTGTGGACCGGGCTGGGCTATTACGCCCGCGCGCGCAACCTGCACAAGGCCGCACAGCAGGTCGCGACGCGCCACAACGGGAAATTCCCGGAAACCTTCGATGAGGTGGCCGATCTCCCCGGCGTGGGACGCTCAACCGCAGGCGCTATTCTCTCCCTGTCTTTAGGCAAGCATTTCCCGATCCTCGACGGCAACGTGAAGCGCGTGCTGGCACGCTGCTATGCCGTTGACGGCTGGCCGGGGAAGAAGGATGTTGAAAAACGCCTTTGGGAAATCAGTGAAGCGGTTACCCCAGCCAACGGCGTCGAGCGTTTCAACCAGGCGATGATGGATCTCGGCGCCATGGTCTGCACGCGCTCAAAACCCAAATGCGAACTCTGCCCGGTGAATAACCTCTGCGTGGCGTATGCCAACCATTCCTGGGCGCAGTATCCGGGCAAGAAACCCAAACAGACGCTGCCGGAGCGCACCGGCTATATGCTGCTGATGCAGCACGGCGATGAGGTCTTCCTCGCCCAGCGTCCGCCGAGCGGTCTGTGGGGTGGTCTATACTGCTTCCCACAGTTTGAAGATGAAGACTTGCTGCGTGAATGGCTTAAACAGCGCGGGATTGCTGCCGATAACCTGACGCAGCTGACCGCGTTTCGCCACACCTTCAGCCATTTCCATCTGGATATTGTGCCGATGTGGCTTCCCGTGTCCTCCGTCGCCTCGTGCATGGATGAAGGCACCGCTCTCTGGTATAACTTAGCGCAACCGCCATCAGTCGGGCTGGCGGCTCCCGTGGAGCGCCTGTTACAGCAATTACGTGCCGGTGCAATGGTTTAGCATCGACAAGAAAAAGAGGAATGAGTATGGCCAGAACGATTTTTTGTACTTTCCTGCAGCGTGACGCTGAGGGCCAGGATTTCCAGCTTTATCCGGGCGAGCTGGGTAAACGCATCTACAATGAAATCTCCAAAGAAGCCTGGGGACAGTGGCAGAAAAAGCAGACCATGCTGATCAACGAGAAGAAACTCAGCATGATGAACCCGGAACACCGCAAGCTGCTGGAGCAGGAGATGGTGAGCTTCCTGTTCGAAGGTAAAGACGTACACATCGAAGGCTATACGCCACCGGAAAAATAACATCGAGCGGCTGTTGCCCGGCGGCGCTTCGCTTGCACGGGCCTACGGTTTTGTAGGCCGGGTAAGCGCAGCGCCACCCGGCGAAAGCAACGACTAAGCAAACACAACACGCACTCCCGGAATGATGAAAAAACTTTTAGCGCTAGCCCTTGTTGCGCCGTTGCTTGTCTCGTGTTCGTCAAAAAAAGGCGATGATTACAACGAAGCCTGGATCAAGGACACCAACGGTTTTGACATTTTGATGGGGCAGTTTGCCCACAACATCGAGAACATATGGGGATTTAACGAAGTTCTTATTGCCGGACCTAAGGACTACGTTAAGTACACCGACGCCTATCTGACCCGTAGCCACATCAACTTTGATGAGGGGACGATCACGATTGAGACCATCGCAGGCACGGACCCTGCGGCTCGACTCCGTCAGGCCATTATCAAAACCCTGCTGATGGGTGACGATCCGGGCTCTATCGATCTCTACTCCGATGCCGACGATATCACCATCTCGAAAGAGCCGTTCCTGTACGGTCAGGTCGTCGATCAGACCGGCCAGCCGATCCGCTGGGAAGGTCGCGCCACGAAATTTGCCGATTACCTGCTGCAGACGCGCCTGAAGAGCCGCTCTAACGGTCTGAAGATTATCTACAGCGTCACCATCAACCTCGTCCCGAACCACCTCGACAAGCGTGCGCATAAGTATCTGGGCATGGTGCGTCAGGCCTCGCGTAAATACGGCGTGGATGAGTCGCTGATCCTGGCGATTATGCAGACCGAATCCTCGTTTAACCCGTATGCGGTAAGCCGTTCCGACGCCCTGGGGCTGATGCAGGTGGTGCAGCACAGCGCCGGTAAAGACGTGTTCCGCGCGCAGGGCAAATCCGGCACGCCGAGCCGCAGCTATCTGTTCGACCCGCAGAGCAACATTGATACCGGCACGGCCTATCTGGCGATGCTGAACAATGTCTACCTCGGCGGCATCGACAACCCGACGTCGCGTCGCTATGCGGTGATCACCGCCTATAACGGCGGCGCGGGCAGCGTGCTGCGCGTCTTCTCAAATGACAAAGTGCAGGCCGCAAACATCATCAACAGCATGGCGCCGGGGGATGTCTACGCCACCCTGACCACCCGCCACCCGTCCGCGGAATCCCGTCGTTATCTGTATAAGGTGAATACGGCGCAGAAGAACTACCGTCGCCGGTGATCCGCACACCTTCTCCTGCAAGGAGAAGGTGTTCTGCTTCCCCCCACCCATACGAAAATGTTATTTGCATCACAATCCAAACTGCAAATTAATGTGGATTGCATTTTTTTGCGGGAGGTAACAAAACATATCGTTGCCAACTGATAGAATTGCATCAAATAACAACCCTGAATGTTTCTATAACAACATATCTCCCGCTCACTTGTGAGGAAAGTAACATGAACCTTAAGCTGCAGCTTAAAATATTGTCGTTTCTGCAGTTCTGCCTGTGGGGTAGCTGGCTGACTACACTCGGCTCCTATATGTTTGTGACGCTCAAGTTCGATGGTGCGTCAATCGGTGCCGTCTACAGCTCGCTCGGTATTGCGGCTGTCTTCATGCCAACGCTGCTGGGGATCGTGGCGGATAAATGGTTAAGCGCCAAATGGCTGTACATGCTTTGCCACCTGGTGGGCGCGGGGACGCTGTTTATGGCAGCCCAGGTGACCACGCCGGGGGCGATGTTCATGGTGATTCTGCTCAACTCGCTGGCCTATATGCCAACGCTTGGGCTGATCAACACCAT
The DNA here is from genome assembly GCF_049238165.1 of Enterobacter cloacae complex sp. IR5422. NCBI lineage: Bacteria > Pseudomonadati > Pseudomonadota > Gammaproteobacteria > Enterobacterales > Enterobacteriaceae > Enterobacter > Enterobacter cloacae complex sp. IR5422. The sequence goes on from NZ_JBMKHT010000017.1 coordinate 75,607, forward strand.
CTCCTACTACCGCCTGAAGTCCGCGGATATGGATATCGTGACCGATTTCCCGCCAATCCGTATCTGGGGCACCATCGGCTTTATCATGGCGATGTGGGGCGTAAGCTTCGCGGGCTTCGAACTGAGCCATATGCAGCTCTATATCGGTGCGGCGCTCTCCGTATTGCTGGCGATCTTCACCCTGACGCTGCCAACCATTCCGGTGTCTAACCAGCAGAAAAACCAGAGCTGGAGCACCATGCTCGGCCTGGATGCCTTCGCGCTGTTCAAAAACAAACGCATGGCGATCTTTTTCATCTTCTCCATGCTGCTGGGCGCGGAGCTGCAGATCACCAACATGTTCGGCAACACCTTCCTGCACAGCTTCGATAACAACCCGCTGTTCTCCGGCAGCTTTATCGTTGAGCATGCGTCGGTGATGATGTCCATCTCTCAGATCTCTGAGACGCTGTTCATCCTGACCATCCCGTTCTTCCTGAGCCGCTACGGCATCAAGAACGTCATGCTGATCAGTATCGCGGCGTGGATGCTGCGCTTCGGCCTGTTCGCCTACGGCGACCCAAGCCCGTTCGGCACCGTGCTGCTGGTGCTGTCGATGATTGTTTACGGCTGCGCCTTCGACTTCTTCAACATCTCGGGTTCCGTGTTCGTGGAAAAAGAGGTGAAGCCTGAAATCCGCGCCAGCGCGCAGGGTATGTTCCTGATGATGACCAACGGCTTCGGCTGTATTCTGGGCGGCGTGGTGAGCGGTAAAGTGGTTGAGATGTACACCACCAACGGCATCACCAACTGGCAGCCGGTGTGGCTGATCTTCGCGGCGTACTCGCTGGTGCTGTTCTTCGCGTTCATCGCACTGTTCAAGTACAAGCACGTGCGTGAGCCGCACGGTGCGCAGCCGATCGCGCATTGATTGTTGTGCCCGGTGGCGCTGCGCTTACCGGGCCTACAAAACCAGACCGTAGGCCGGGTAAGGCGAAGCCGCCACCCGGCTATTTTATTGCAGAAAGCACCCACCCCACCGACAGCAAATCCGCGCTGCCGCCCGGGCTCAGATTTCGTTCAATCAATGCCTTATCCATCTTAAACAGCGCCTCGCGATCCCAGCCACTTGCCAGCAATTCACGCGCGTAGCCCTGAACGTAGCGCAGCCCCTTCATGCCGCCGCGAGATACCAGATTGCTGTCCTGATTGACCGCCATCAGGCGCAACAGCAGGCCGTGAAGTGAATGTCCATTCCACTGCGCCAGCGCCTGACGCACCGTCGCAAAGCCGCTCTCCGCCTCACCGCGCGCGCCGGTTAAGCCGTACTGCTTAAACTGCCGCTCGCCCGCCGTCGCCTGTCCGCTGCGTGCGGCCAGCTCCCGCGACACCAGCCCGCGGCAGATGTTACTCACCTCACAGCAGAGGCTCTCTGCGGAGACATTTTTCACACGCCCGGCGGCGAAGCACAGTAACCCCAGGGCAAAAATGCCGCCCTTGTGGGTGTTTACTCCGTTCGTCGCAGCATACATCGCCTGCTCGCAGGCCAGCCCCATCGGGCGGAGAAGTCGTAGCTGTTCCCCAGCCGGTTTATCCGCATGCGCGCTGCCCAGCTCGGCAAAGCGCGAAAACCACGGCATAATCGCCGCAATGCTGCGGACAAACAGCGCGTGGTCCATATCGCGATGGGAACCGTTGTTGAGCCTGTCCACCAGCCCCGGCTTGGGCGTCAGCTCCAGCTCCTGCCACAGCGCCGCCTCGGCAAGCGCGGGCACGTCAGCCGGGCGCGGTTTAGTCGCGAGCAAACCAGTCATCGATCGTCTTCTCCACGCGGGAAACCACCTGCTCAACGGGGTGATTGCGCGAACGGGAACAGGCGTGGGCGGGCGCGTCGCAGATCAGGCAGCGCCTGAGATTCCCCCCCAGCGACTGACGCCCGACGTGGCCGTGCTGAGGGCAGATCACGTCCAGATCCCACAGCCTGCCGAGCGGGTGCGTCTGCTCCAGATCCGCACAGTGCGCTTTGATTTCCACCGCCGGATGGGCCACGCACCACAGGGCTTCGGGCCCGGTCGGGAGCCACAGCACCTGGCGGTCCAGCACCTGCCAGCGGTTTTCCCACAGCAACTGGTCGCACATCTGCAGCGCCACGCCCATGGTATTGCGGTAGCGCAGGCTGTCCTTGATTTCCCCTGGCGTGACCAGCGTGAGGGAGATCACCGGTTGTTGATAGTGCTCAAGCATGTCAGCCTGGCGCGCTGCGCGGCGCTCTTTCGCCGCCAGCAGTTCGTCAAGGCTGACACCCGCCCGCACGGGTGTCGCTAAAGTCATACATCCTCCTTTACCTGTCGCACGGTGTCGATCACGCTGCCGTCGCGGTAGCGGATCACCCCGACGATTTTGTCGGTGAACTCAATCGGTTTCGGGACGCCGGTCAGGGAGATCGCCCGTTCATACAGCGCGTTGATATCCACAACCTTCAGCCCGGCTTCCAGCAGCCGCTCGCGGATTTCGGGGCGCGCCGGGTTGACCGCGATGCCGTGATCGGTAACCAGGACATCGATGCTCTCCCCCGGCGTAAGGCGCGTGGTAACCCGCTTCACCACCGTCGGAATGCGGCTGCGTAGCAGCGGCGCGACCACAATGGTCAGGTTCGCCGCGGCGGCCACGTCGCAGTGCCCGCCGGACGCGCCGCGCATCACGCCGTCGGATCCGGTGATGACGTTGACGTTGAACTCGACGTCGATCTCCAGGGCGCTGAGGATCACCACGTCGAGCTGGTCGCAGCTTGCCGCCTTGCTGCCGGGGTTGGCGTAGACGTTGGTGGAGATCTCCACGTGGTTCGGGTTACGCGCCAGCGAGGCCGCCGCCTGACCGTCAAAGCACTGGGTATCGAGCAGCTTTTCGATGAGCCCCTTCTCGTGCAGATCCACCAGGCTGCCGGTGATGCCGCCGAGCGCAAAGCGCGCCTTCACGCCGCTGCGCTCCATCTTCTCTTCCATAAAGCGGGTGCAGGCGGTGGCCGCCGCGCCGGAGCCGGTCTGCATCGAGAAGCCCGGTTTGAAGTAGCCGGAATGCTCGATCACATCCGCCGCATAGCGGGCAATCATCAGCTCGCGCGGGTTGCTGGTGACGCGCGCCGCGCCGACGCTGATTTTCGCCGGGTCGCCTACGCTCTCCACCTGCACGATGTAGTCCACCTGGTCCTGCACCAGGCTGGCGGGCATATTGGGGAACGGCACCAGCGCTTCGGTCAGCAGCACCACCTTTCGGGCAAAGTGCGCGTCCACCATGGCGTAGCCCAGCGAGCCGCAGCACGATTTACCGTGCGTGCCGTTAGCGTTGCCAAACGCATCGCTGCACGGCACGCCGAGAAACGCCACGTCGATATTCAGCTCGCCGTCCTGGAGCAGCTTCACGCGCCCGCCGTGGGAGTGAATTTGCACCGGCTCGTCCATCAGCCCGTGGGAGATGGCGTCTGCCAGCCTGCCGCGCATGCCCGAGGTGTAAATCCGGGTGATGACGCCGCTTTCGATATGCTCGATCAGGGCGTCGTTACAGGTCATCAGCGAGCTGGAGGCCAGCGTCAGGTTTTTGAAGCCCATCCGCGCCAGCAGCGCCACGACGGTGTTAATCACCCGGTCGCCTTCGCGAAACGCGTGGTGGAAGGAGATGGTCATCCCGTCCTGCAGGCCGCAGCGTTTAACCGCCTCTTCAATGGAGGCACACAGCTTGCGGCTGTGCTTCGCGTCGCTGTCCGCCAGCCACGGCGTGGCGCTGTGGGCGGTATCAAACGGTTTTAAGCCCCGCAGATGGGGAAAATTCACGTGAAGAAGTTCAGTCTGATTCATTGTCTTATCCTTACCGACGCACGCCGGAGGCCGCCGCGCGCTCCAGCACCACCTGCGCGTGGTTAATAATCGGTGCATCCACCATTTTGCCGTTGAGCGACACCACGCCCAGGCCGTTACGCTCGCCCTCTTCTGCCGCCTCAATCACCCTTCTGGCGTGATCCACCTCTTCCTGCGTCGGGGCGTAGGCGTTGTGCAGCAGGTCAATCTGGCGCGGGTTAATCAGCGATTTGCCGTTGAAGCCCATCTTGCGGATCAGATCGACCTCGCGCAGGAACCCGGCCTCGTCGTTAACGTCTGACCACACCACGTCGAAAGCGTCGATACCCGCCGCGCGGGCGGCGTGCAGCACGGCACAGCGGGCGTAGAACAGCTCGGTGCCGTCGCCGCGCTCGGTCTGCATATCCATCACGTAGTCAAAGGCGGCCAGCGCAATGCCGATGAGGCGCGGAGAGCTGCGGGCAATCGCCACGGCGTTGATGACGCCAATGGCCGATTCAATCGCCGCCATCACGCGGGTGGAGCCGACCTCGCGGCCGCACGCCTGCTCGATGCGCTCGAGGTGGCCCTCCAGCTCGTAAATGTCGTCCGGGGTATCGGTTTTCGGCAGACGGATCACGTCCACGCCGGCCCGCACGGCGGCTTCCAGATCCAGCAGACCAAACGGCGTGCTCAGCGGGTTAATGCGCACCACGGTTTCGATATCCTGATACATCGGGTGCTGCAGCGCGTGGAACACCAGCATGCGCGCCGTATCCTTCTCGCGCAGGGCAACGGCGTCCTCAAGGTCAAACATGATAGAGTCGGGACGGTAGATAAAGGCGGTGGAGAGCATGGCGGCGTTAGCGCCCGGCAGGAACAGCATGCTGCGGCGGAGTTTGCTCATTTCAGCGCCCCCCAGTTGATGGCCTGTTCATCGGCGGCACGCATCAGCGCGCTTTGCAGGCGGGCGCGGATCACACAGTCCAGCGCCCCTTTGTCTTCAATAATGATGAGTCCCTGGTGCACGTTCATGGCGCGCAATGTGTCGTTGACCACCTGGCGAATCTGCTCGCCAAACTGCTTAATCACTTCGCTGTGGATGACGATCTCCAGCTCGCCGTGAGCGGGAGCAATTTTCACCATCAGGTCGCTGGACTCCTGCGTTCCGGCCAGCGCCTCCCTTACAATTTTCATGATAAATTCCTGGTAGTTAAGCGACTTCGGCACTCGCACGGTAATGCGTTTCGAGATGCGTGAAGGTGGAGTCCGGGACAATCTCCCGGATCCGGGAAAACTGCTGTGTCTTCAGTAAGCGGCGCACTTCGGACGCCGATATGGCGTTACCGGTGGCCTTGATGCGCGGCATTTCCACCACCTCGATATGCGAGGCCAGCAGATCGTGCAGCGTCTGGTTGTACTGGCGGGTGATATCGCAGAACGGCTCCGAGCCGATGAAGCGGTGCGTGATGCCGAGCGCCGGGGCGATGAAGTCCCGGAAGATCAGCACGTCGATCTCGCTCCACGCCTGCTGCACCTTGCCGGTCTCCTTCAGGAAGTAGGCCGGAAACGTGGCGCGGGAAATGATGTACTGCGAGCCCTCATGCACCACCACGTTCGGCAGGTGCGCCACGCCCGCGCGCACCATCTCGAGACGCGCGCTGAACGGGAAGAACGACGCGTCTTCACGCACCACGAACAGATGCAGGGCGTCACACCGCGCCGCCGCCTGCTCCACCAGATGGCGGTGGCCGAGGGTAAACGGATTGGCGTTCATCACGATGGCGCCAATCTTCTCTCCACATTTGCGGCTCGCGCGCAGAGAACGGCAGTAGCGCGCGATCCCCTGCGGGGTGTTCTCCATCAGCACGGCGTTGCTCCCGCTCTGGGCAATCGGCCAGAAGCCGCTGCGGGCAAAGCGCTCCCGGTTGCACGGCCGGGTGCAGAGGAAGAGGTGAAAATGGCCGCGCTCCAGCGCCGCATTTTGCACCTCCGCCAGCAGCCGCGCGCTGAGGTTCTCGCCGCGAAGCTGCTCGTTGACCGCCACGCACTTGACGACGTTGGCGGCAAGCCCTGCGCAACCCACCAGCTGCGGGCCGGACCAGGCTTCGACGAACAGCGTGATGTCGTTGTCCAGGCCAAGGCCGCTGTCTGCCAGCAGGTAACGGATCTGACTCAAGCGTTCCGGGTGTTTCGCCACCAGCGTGTGGCGAAAATCGATGGGTTGCGAGTGCATGCTGCCGCCTTACTTAATGTGCTGCCGCGAGCCCGACGGCTGGCGCTTCCACGATCACGTTGCTCAGATGACCGATATGCTCGATCTCCACCTCAATGCGATCCCCCTCTTTCATAAACAGCGGCGGGTTACGCTTTTTACCCACCCCGCCCGGGGATCCGGTGATGATCACATCGCCAGGACTCAAGCGGGTGAAGGTGCTGATGTATTCGATCAGCTCCGCCACCTTGTGGATCATGCTGCTGGTGTTGTCTTCCTGCACCATGCGGCCGTTCAGCCAGGTGCGGATTGCCAGTTGGTGCGGATCGGGGATCTCGTCCACCGTCGCCATCCACGGGCCAAACGCGCCGGTTTTGCGCCAGTTTTTACCGGCGGTAAACCAGGTGTGCTGCCAGTCGCGGGCGGAGCCGTCCATGTAGCAGCTGTAGCCGGCCACGTGGCGCAGGGCGTCGTCGCGGCTGATGTTCTCCCCGCCTTTACCGATGATCACCGCCAGCTCGCCTTCGTAGTCGAATTCGCTGGAGTGGCGCGGCTTCAGCACCGGCTCGTTGTGGCCGGTCTGTGAATCCGGGAAGCGAACAAAGAGCGTCGGGGCCGGGTTGTGCTGGTCAAACTCCTTGCGCTTGTCGGCGTAGTTCATGCCCACGCAGAGGATTTTTTCCGGCTGCTCAATCACCGGTAAGAAGGTGATGGCGCTCATCGGCACGTCCACGGCATCGTTCAGGTAGCGGGTGGCCTGCGCCAGCCCGTTGCCCTGCAGCAGCGCCTTAAGGTCGCTGTAGCGGTCGCCCAGACGGCGGCCCAAATCAATCACGCCGTCGGCCTGGACGATGCCGTAGCTGCGTTTTCCCTGGTATAAAAAGCTTGCGAGTTTCATTGTTCTTTCCTGAAAACTTAAACGAGGAAGTTGCCCAGAATCAGCAGAGAGATGGAGACGTTAATCGCCCCGCCGATACGGGTAGCAATCTGGGCGAACGGCATCAGGCTCATGCGGTTGCCTGCGGTCAGGATAGCCACGTCGCCGGTACCGCCCTGGCCGCTCTGGCAGCAGGAGACGATGGCGACATCAATCGGGTGCATGCCAATCTTTTTGCCGACGAAGAACCCGGTCGCCACCAGCGCGGAGACGGTGCTGATAATCACCAGCAGATTGGTCAGCGTGAAGGCGGCCACCAGTTCATGCCATGGGGTGATGGCCACGCCAACGGCAAAGAGAATCGGGTAGGTCACAGAGGTCTGGAAGAATTTGTACACCACCTGCGAGCCTTCCAGCAGACGTGGAGAAGCACCGTTGCAAAGCTTCACCAGCACCGCCATAAACAGCATGCCGACCGGCGCAGGCAGGCCAATCAGCTTGTGGCCGAGCATGCCCAGCATGTAGAGCAGCACCGCCAGCAGCGCGCCGGAGGCGATGGTGGTCACATCCGCTTTGCCGGAGAACGCAGGCTGAGAGACGGTGGCATCGGCATTGGCGCGGTTAGGCATCAGCTGGCCTTCACCGGTCAGGTGCGGATAACGCTTGCCCAGCTGGTTCAGGCAGCCGGAGATGATGATGGCAGTCAGACCGCCGAGCATGACCATCGGCAGCACGCGTCCGAGCGCCACGCCCTGGTCCATATGCAGCAGGGTGGCATAGCCGATGGAAAGCGGGATTGCCCCTTCCCCGACGCCGCCCGCCATGATCGGCAGGATGATAAAGAAGAAGATCTGGAATGGCTCAAGACCCAGCGCCAGGCCGACGCCCATCCCCACCAGCATGCCGACGATTTCGCCGCACAGCATCGGGAAGAAGATGCGCAGGAAGCCCTGAATCAGCACCGTGCGGTTCATGCTCATGATGCTGCCGACAATAATGCAGCAGATATAGAGGTAGAGAATGTTGGTGGATTTGTAGAACTTGGTCGTAGACTCGACCACCACGTCCGGCAGCAGGCCATAATAGACCAGCGCGGAAGGGATAAAGGTGGCGCAAATCGCCGCCGCGCCGAGCTTGCCGACAATCGGCAGGCGTTTACCAAACTCACCGCAGGCAAAGCCGAAGAAGGCCAGCGTCGCCACCATCACCACGATATCGCTCGGCAGTTTTCCGCCCAGGCAATCAATGGCGATCAGCGCGCCCGCCAGAACGAACAGCGGCAGAGGAATAATCCCGATTTTCCAGGTATCCATAATATGCCACCAGCGCTCTTTAAGCGAAGGCCGCTGAATTTCAATCGGGTCGTGGGTAACAGAGAAAGAATCGTCAGTTGTGCTCATAATAAGCCCCTTGGTTATTTTGTGCGTTCAGCTTAGAGTCACAAAGGCTTACTTTATGTGAGGAATGGCATATTAAAAGCGAAGTTTTAATGGCAGCTATGGTTTTAATGGTTTCTTTTATTTAATGTGATTTACGCCTTATTTATGGCCGTGGTTTTTATGGTTTCTTTTCTGAATTGAACAAACAAATAACATTTATTCGTGCAGCCAGAGGCCACCCGTCTTTGGGATAACGCTTTTACAACGCCCGCTGTGCAAGGGATCACAAGTTTTCGGCAAAGCGGACGTCCGCGTGAAAAAAGATGATATATTGGCGTTCTTTGTCGCTACCTTGCGTGAGAGTTATGAAAGTCTCTTTCCAGATAAAGCTGTTTATTTCGCTGGTTGCCTTTTTCTCAGTGCTTTTTGCGTTACTGGGCGGATATTATTATGCCGATGTCGGGAAACAGCTTTATCAGGAAATGAGCACGCGCGCCAAAATACAGGCTGAAGAGATTGCGCTTATTCCAACATTGCGACATGAAGTTGAACAAAAGAATATCGCCGCCATCCATGATTTTATGCAGAAGATTTCTGCGCACAGTGACGCCAGCTTTATTGTGATTGGTGATAATAAGGGCCAGCATCTTTTTCACTCCGTCTTCGCCGACAGAGTGGGCACCACGCTGGTAGGCGGTGACAACGAAGCCGTATTGCAGGGTAAAAGCACCACCACCATCCGCAAAGGCGGGTTGGGTATTTCGCTGCGCAGTAAGGCCCCCATCTTCAACGCTGCCGGACAGGTGGTCGGCATTGTTTCGGTCGGCTATCTCACCAGCTACCTGGACACCATTACCGTCAGTAAAGTGGTCAATATCCTGATTGCCGCGGTGCTGCTGCTGATTGCTCTCTTTATCTTCTCCTGGTTCTTTACCCGCAGTATTAAGAAGCAGATCTTCTCCCTTGAGCCGCGCGAGATCGGCCTGCTGGTGCGCCAGCAGAAGGCGCTGATGGAGTCTATTTATGAAGGCGTAATTGCCATTGACGATCAAAGGCGGATTGAAGTCATCAACCAGGCGGCGCGCAAGCTGCTGGGGCTGAGCCAGCCGGCCCGCGAGCTGCGCGGGCAGCTGATAAGCCAGGTGATCGATCCGGTCCCGTTCTTCGACACGCAGACGATGCTGGCGAAAGATACCCATGATGAGATTTGCCGTTTTAACGATCTCACGGTGATTGCCAGCCGGGTCCACATCATGCTTGAGGGGTCGCTGCAGGGCTGGGTGATCACCTTCCGCGATCGCAACGAGATCGACTCGCTGAGCGCCCAGCTCAGCCAGGTCAAACGCTACGTCGATAACCTTCGCATCATGCGTCATGAGCAGTTAAACCGGATGACCACCCTCTCCGGTCTGCTGCATATGGGCCGCTATGAGGAGGCGATTGGCTACATTCAGGCGCAGTCTGAACACGCTCAGGAGCTGCTGGACTTTATCTCTTCGCGCTTCAGCTCCCCGACCCTGTGCGGCCTGCTGCTGGGGAAAGCCGCCCGCGCGCGGGAGAAAGGGGTCGAGCTGAGTTTCGACCCGGCCTGTCGGCTGGACAGGCCGTTCCTGCCGTTGGGGGAACAAGAGCTGATTTCGATTATTGGCAATCTGCTGGATAACGCTATCGAAGCGACGCAGCGGTCGCCGCTTCCCCACGCGCCGGTGGAGGTGCTGATAAAGCTCAGCGAACAGGAGCTGATTATTGAAGTGGCCGACCAGGGCGTTGGCATCAAGCCGGAGATCCGTGAGCGGATCTTTGAGCGCGGCATCACCACCAAAACGCGCGGCGATCATGGGATTGGTCTGTATCTGATCGAAAGCTATGTCACACAGGCTGGCGGCGCGATAGAAGTTGCCGATAATATCCCGCGCGGCGCCATTTTCTCCCTGTTTATCCCGGTCACGGGAACCGCCCGGCAACTGGAAGACACCGACTATGCAACATGAACTTATCGACGTACTGATTGTTGAAGACGAGAACGAGCTGGCGCAACTGCACGCGGAGCTGATAAGCAAGCATCCGCGTCTGAGGCTGGTGGGCATTGCCTCGTCGCTGGCTGCGGCCCAGGCAGAGCTTGTAAGCAAACAGCCGCAGCTGGTGCTGCTGGATAACTATCTGCCGGACGGCAAAGGGATCTCGCTGATCAATAACCCCATGCTGGCCCGCGCCAACTGCTCGGTCATTTTTATTACTGCCGCCAGCGATATGGACACCTGCAGCCAGGCGATCCGCAACGGCGCGTTCGACTACATCCTCAAACCCGTCTCCTGGAAGCGGCTCAGCCAGTCGCTGGAGCGGTTTGTGCAGTTTGCCGAACAGCAGCGCGTCTGGAAGATTGTCGACCAGCAGAACGTCGATTCGCTCTATCAGCTTCAGGCGAAAAACTACCGCCAGGACAACGGCAGCAAGGGCATTGAGGAAAATACCCTGGCGCGGGTGCAGTCGCTGTTTAACGACAAGGCAACGCACAGCTTTACCGTGGATGAAGTGGTGAGCGAGACGGGACTGAGTAAAACCACCACCCGTCGCTATCTGGAGCACTGCGTGGAGGCGGGTTTTCTGACGGTGGAGATGCTGTACGGCAAGATTGGGCACCCGAGGAGGATGTACCGGCGCGCAGAAGCCTGAAGCTGTATTGTAGGCCCGGTAAGCTTGCGCCACCGGGCAAATCGCCGGGTGGCGCTAACGCTTACCCGGCCTACGTTCGGGGGAGAGTCTACTTCAACACATATCCATACAGCCGCTTAATCCCGTCGGCATCCTTCTCGCTGTACACGCCCTGCAGCTCCGGCGAGAAGCCCGGCAGCAGGTTGATGCCCTCCTCCAGCGCCAGGAAGTAACGCTGTACCGCCCCGCCCCAGACTTCACCCGGCACCACGCACAGCACGCCCGGCGGATAGGGCAGCGCCCCTTCGGCAGCAATACGCCCTTCGGCATCCCGTATGCGAACCAGCTCCACGTTCCCGCGAATATACGCCTGATTGGCATCCTGCGGGTTCATCAGCACCTCAGGCAGGCTCTCCTTGCGGAACATCGCCTTCTGCAAATCCTTCACGTCGAAGCTGACGTAGAGATCGTGCATCTCCTGACACAGCTGGCGAAGGGTATAATCCCGGTAGCGCACCGGGTATTTCTGGAAGATCGTCGGCAGTACGTCGGCCAGCGGGGTGTCGTCTTCAATATGCTGTTCAAACTGCCCCAGCATTGCCACCAGCTGAGCCAGCTTCTCGCTGCTTTCGGCAGGCGTCAGCAGGAACAGGATCGAGTTAAGGTCGCATTTTTCCGGCACGATGCCGTTTTCACGCAGGTAGTGCGCCAGAATCGTCGCCGGGATCCCGAAATCGGTGTACTCCCCGGTTTCGGCATCAATGCCCGGCGTGGTCAGCAGCAGCTTGCACGGGTCAACAAAGTACTGCTCGCTCGCATAGCCCTCAAATCCGTGCCATTTGGCCCCCGGCTCGAAGCTGAAGAAGCGCAGCTCGCTGGCAATGGCGTGCGTCGGATGATCCTGCCACGGCCGCCCCGCCACCACCGGTGGGATAAACGGTTTGATCATATGGCAGTTGGCGATGATGGCCTTGCGCGCCTCAATGCCCAGCTCCACACACTCGGCCCACAGCCTGCGCCCGCTTTCCCCTTCGTGGATTTTCGCATTGACATCCAGCGCCGCGAACAGCGGGTAAAACGGGCTGGTGGAGGCATGCAGCATAAAGGCGTTGTTCAGCCGCTTGTGCGGGCAGAAACGCGCTTGGCCGCGGATATGGTTATCCTTTTTATGGATCTGCGAGGTTTGCGAGAATCCGGCCTGCTGTTTGTGCACCGACTGGGTCACGAAAATGCCCGGATCGTTCTCGTTCAGTTCCAGCAAGAGCGGGGACGTTTCCGCCATCATCGGAATAAACTGCTCGTAGCCTACCCAGGCGGAGTCAAAGAGAATGTAGTCGCACAGATGGCCGATCTTGTCGATCACCTGACGGGCGTTGTAGATCGTCCCGTCGTAGGTGCCTAGCTGAATGATCGCCAGGCGGAACGGACGCGCCTCGTCGGCCTTCTCCGGCGCCGCCTCGCGGATCAGGTCCCGCAGATACGCGTCGTCAAAGCAGTGGTCGTCAATCCCGCCAATAAAGCCAAACGGGTTACGTGCGGCCTCAAGGTAAACCGGCGTGGCGCCCGCCTGGATCAGCGCCCCGTGGTGGTTAGATTTATGGTTGTTGCGGTCGAACAGCACCAGATCGCCGCGGGTGAGCAGCGCGTTGGTCACCACCTTGTTGGCCGCCGACGTGCCGTTCAGCATGAAGTAGGTTTTATCCGCGTTGAAGACTTTCGCCGCAAACTTTTGCGCATGCTTGGCGGACCCTTCGTGGATCAGCAGATCGCCCAGCTTCACGTCGGCGTTGCACATGTCCGCGCGGAACACGTTCTCACCGAAGAAATCATAGAACTGCCGCCCTGCCGGATGCTTTTTGAAAAACGCGCCGTGCTGGTGGCCCGGACAGGCGAAAGTGCTGTTGCCCATCTCCACATACTGACTCAGGGTGTCGAAAAACGGCGGCAGCAGGTTCTCTTCGTAACGGCTGGCAGCAGTCTCCAGTTCCAGAAACTCCTGAGCTTTACCCGAGATGACCGCGGTGGCGCCGTCAGGCACCTCCGTTGGCTCCTGAGAGAAAATAAACACCGGTAAATGAAAGCCCGTGCGTTTCAGCAAGGCAAGGATGCCGCTGCGACTCTCTGTCGTCGTCATGACGACGGCTGCCACATCGGTGAAATCCGTGCTGTCCAGCGTCACCTTTTCGCGATGCGTAGACACCGTTGAGAGCAGCTCGCGGCTGACGGCGATTTTCATGGTTTTCATAAGCGCAATTACCCTCACCGAACGGTGAGACAGGGAGGAGAAAATTCGCGCAATAATGTCACCTTTTATTTTGAGGTGCAAGAAGGAATCAGTATGCACGTATATCACCCAAAGCTAAGGCCCGCGCAGCGCTGACGTGCCATAATAATGCAATATCAATGATTAAATAACAGGAGTTAAGCGTGGTTATCGGGCCATTTATCAACGCAGGAGCCGTATTGCTGGGCGGCGTACTCGGCGCAGTGCTGAGCCAGCGGCTGCCGGAGCGTATCCGCTCATCCATGCCCTCGATATTCGGCCTGGCCTCGTTAGGGATCGGTATTCTGTTAGTGGTCAAATGCGCCAACCTGCCGGTGATGGTGTTGGCCACCCTGCTCGGCGCGCTGATTGGCGAGTTTTGCTATCTGGAAAAAGGCATCAATAATGCGGTAGGCAAAGCCAAAAACCTGATAGCCCGACCGGGCAAGGCGAAGCACGGCACGCACGAGACGTTTATTCAGAACTACGTCGCCATCATTATTCTGTTTTGCGCCAGCGGCACCGGGATTTTCGGTTCGATGCAGGAAGGGATGACGGGCGACCCGAGCATTTTAATTGCAAAAGCGTTTCTGGATTTCTTCACCGCCACTATTTTTGCCACCACGCTCGGCATTGCCGTCGCGGCGATTTGCGTGCCGATGCTGCTTATCCAGCTGGCACTGGCTACCTGCGCCACGTTAATTCTCCCGCTCACTACGCCGGCGATGATGGCAGACTTTACCGCCGTCGGCGGCCTGCTGCTGCTGGCAACAGGGCTGCGCATCTGTGGGATTAAGATGTTTGCCGTGGTGAACATGCTGCCCGCGCTGCTGCTCGCCATGCCGCTCTCCGCGCTCTGGACGCACTTTTTCGCTTAAGGATGCGGCGAAATGGTGAGAGATTGCGCAGTCCGTAACGAAAACAACATTTTTCGTTGACGACACCGGGCAGATCGGGTTTAATGCGCCCCGTTGCCCGGATAGCTCAGTCGGTAGAGCAGGGGATTGAAAATCCCCGTGTCCTTGGTTCGATTCCGAGTCCGGGCACCACTATTCAAAAAACCCGCCCTCGTGGCGGGTTTTTGCTTTCTGAGTCAACAACTTGTTGGTTTATCAGTAGTTACCCCTCTTATCTTTCCTCCGGCCCCGCTTCCCGGTGGTACAAAATGGGCATTATGATAAAGCCTACCAAAGACCGAAACGGCACCTACTATACAGTGGACACATGCCGGATTGCCCAGGGCCTCCGAAAACGTCCAGTCGTGCTGCACATCCGGCCTGATTGATGGTGAAATTCCCGACAAAAACGGCTGGCTTTCCGCTGGTGTTGCCCTTTCCCTACTACAGCGGCCACTCAAGCGAGAACGGGCTTCTCATTGATGCCATTGAGCAAAAATCTGGCCTGATACTTTCGGTGATGCCCGGTGAAAGCCGTCTAGTAGGCCGAGGTGTGTAGCTGCAAAAAGCGACTTCTGCTTCAGACCCCGTAACCACATTGCTACTATATTGTGCATGCGTTGGCACGCATGGCAGTCAGAGGGAGCCGTTTATCAGTCTAAACAGACGCCGGTAAAGCAATTGAGAGGAATTACAATGGATGCAGCATTGCTTAACATGATGCAATCAGGTGGAAGAAATAAAGCCTGGGCGGAAACGATGGTGAATATGGAAGCCAGGAAACTGGTAAATACAGCCAACACTCTGTCGGCTTTTCATCTCAGCGATGGTCTGACTCGAATGAAGTTCATTCAGGAAATTCGGGACCTCATAGAACAACAGTTTACGCTAGCTCGTCAGGCTAAATCAGATAAAGAATGCATGGACTGCGTTAAAATACTTCGAGAAGAAAACTATAACCTCCTGGAACAAGCTCGTTTATTACGAACGAAGGCAGCGAAGCTTTACGCGAAAGTCGAGTTCATCCGAGAGAATAACAAAATTGTTGGGTATGTTATCTCGGCAGTTAGTGTTGTCCTGGCCGGTGCTGAAATAGCCGCAGGATTTACACTGATTGGCACGATGACCCCTCTCGGAGTTCTTGCTGGTGCGATTCTGGTTACTGACGGGGCAAACAGCATCAGTAAAGAAGTGGCTCGCTACGCAACGAACAACACTACCAGTGAAGGGCTGGTCGCGAATGCCGCGATGTCTACAGCTGAGTTTATGGGCTTTAGTCGTGAGAATGGTTTAGGTGTCTACAAATCAATCTCACTGGCCGCTAATGCGTATACCATTTTTGGCTTGTTACGGCGACCTGGTACCTGGCGACTGTTTCGTTATCTACCCACAGACTATTACCGAAAGGTGAGCACATTGAGCCGCCCGCAGCTTACAATGAAAATAGCAGGTTACGGCGTGAAAGCTAAGATTATTTTTGATCTGTTGTCCGTCAGCGACCCGTCTCAGAATTAGTCAGCATTTTACGGTAACGCCAGGATTTGTAGCCAAGTTTTGCTGGCGTTATATACCAGATAAAAGGTAGTACAATCAATAACGTGAGCGCAAGTGTCAGACTTGTATCCCTGGATGCAAGTAAAAGAGTTAAAGCCAGTATGATAAAGGCAATAATAGTTATCCACTTCATTGCCTTAAAACGATTGGCCAGATCATGAGTTACGCTATCAAACGAACCACCGTAATTCTCGATATTGTTTTTTAGCTTTTGAAGATCTCGTTTACTAAAACCTGATTTTAAAAGTGCTTCTTCGCTGGTCATTCTACTAACCATCCCATAACTCACTGAAACATGTGACGAAGTTTAACTGAATTTGACGGATAAATCGCTACCTGTCGATATTTGTCAAATTTATATTTATATCAAATAGTTGAAGATATCTTACAGTGGCGGTGACCAGACTCTTCAATCGTGTCCATGACAACGTCCTTGTGTCGTTTTGAGCCAGAGTAAATCCAAACCCAAGGCCAGGAAGTTGTCCTCATCCAGCGTTCTCAAACCTCAGAATACCGCCCGCAATTATGCTTTTGATCTCTCCCCAACCCAGGGATCGTTCCCACCTGCGCCCAGCAGTTTGTTTTTGAAGATAAACAAACACGCCTCGTTGAAGTTCTCCGCCCCCAGCCGTTCCGAGAGCGCCATTCGTTTGCGATAGAGACTTTTCACCGACGTATTCAGCTCGCCTGCAATCTCCTCCATTGACATCCCTGCTCTCAGCAACCGCAACATGATCGTTTCATGCGTGCTCAGCCGTAAATTCAGCAGCCACTTCGTGGTCAGGCGACGGCCCTTCATATTGAGCACCAGGTTAAACAGCGAGGCCATGTCCGGCGCCGTCAGCGACGTGTTCATAAACAGCTTCATACTGAGCAGATTCTCCTCGCGATGGCGCATATCAAGCATAACGCAGCAAATCGTTTTTTTCGTTCTGGCCGGATGGCGTATCAGGTAATCATATAAACGGAGCGGCGCACGACTATCAATCAATACAGAATATTCATCTGCACCGTTATCAAATATGTTTCTGTCAATCGAATCGAGCAGGATAATATCCGGAAAAAATATCCGCATCCCCCTGACAAGGTAGCGATCCTGAGTCACTAACACTATTGAAGTTGCCACTAACCATCCCTTTTAGATTAAAGCAAGAACGATCCTGCGAAAAGAAGACCGCCTTCGTTTTATAGCGCTGTTATATTAACGATAGATGTATTCTGGCTTTAGACATCCCTCAATACACACATTGATGAGTAAGACTTCCTGTAGACTATCATTCAATGTCTGTCTTTAATTATAAATAAAAAACAATCGCAGAAAAGTCACTTCTCTAAGGAAGGTGCGAATAAGTCCGAGATGTGAGATCATCGTGTTGTAACCTGAACCCAGAATGAGTAACCGGATGAGCCAGCAACTGACTTTTGCCGACAGTGAGTTTTCCAGTAAACGCCGCCAGAC
>NZ_JBMKHT010000018.1:0-86664 GCF_049238165.1 Enterobacter cloacae complex sp. IR5422
AGGCCATCATCTTCAACGGAATAACGCTTGCGTACTACGACCGAAAAACCCAGAGTGTGGTGCGGATAGACTAAAAGTGTTACCTATGTTCCCGGTCTGATCTGTCACCTATGTATCCGGTCATACACTGCGCTTACCCGGCCTACAATTTACAAAATACTATTTTGCTTCAATCGCCTGCTCAATCGTCCGGGCGATAGCCTCCGGCTGGCTCACCATCGACACGTGGCTCGCGGAGACCTCGGTGGTTTTCGCATGGATCGTCTTCGCCATCGCACGTTCAAGATCGGGGTTGATCATTCGGTCATTTTTGCTGACCACAAACCAGCTCGGCTTATCATGCCACGCCGCGTGGGTCACCTTTTCACCAAACGCATCGGCCTTAATTGGCCCCTGCGTGGCCGCGATTGCAGTTTGTTCCTCGGGCTTCACGTCCGGCGCGAAATCCTTCCTGACGGCGTCCGTCGGCAGATATAAATAGCCGTCCGCCGTTTTGGCGATGCCCGCGCTGCCCGGCGGCGGCGGGTAGCTTCCCGCGAGGTCCGCCGTTGACTGGCCGGCATCCGGCGCGAACGCCGCCACATACACCAGCGATTTCACCCGCGCATCGTTGCCCGCTTCGCTAATCACGGTGCCGCCCCAGGAGTGACCCACCAGCACGACATCCCCCTGGGCGCGGGCGATGGCCCGCTTTGTGGCCGCAACGTCATCGTTAAGCGACGTGAGCGGCAGCTGGACGGCAATGACCTCTGCGTGCTGTTTCTGCAACAGGGTAATCACCTTATTCCAGCTGCTGCCGTCGGCAAACGCGCCGTGCACCAGCACGACGCTGGTTTTGCTCTGTGCAAAGGCGCTGGCGGAAAGCGCCAGCAGGCCTGCCGTGACTACAGTCAGTGCTTTCATCTTCAGACTCCTTAAAAATGGTGGACCGCCGCATGAGGCGGTACGGTGAATTCGATGGTTTTGTGGTCGAGCGGCTTGTGCGTCGGGTCGGCCAGAATAATCGTCACCTTGTGTTTACCGGCGGGGAGTCCCACCAGAATCACCGGCTCTCCGCTGGCGTCAGCCCAGTGCCACGGCGCGTCATCCACCACCACGTGAATGTGCCCGATGCGCGGGGTGACCTTGAGCGCTTCAGGTCCGAATACCGGCTCGATGCGCAGGTTTTCGGCACGGTACTGGATAAACACCGCGCCTTTACTCAGCGGCCCGGAAAGCGGCGGATCGACGATCAGTTTTGCCGGCGGTTGCGGCTGCGCCAGCGGGGCAACGGCGGCGGGGCCGTTAACGTCCGCGGCGCTCAGGTTGTCCAGCGGCGTGGCCTGGGCATGTGTTACAGAGGCCAGGACGAGCAGGGGTAAAATTGCGTAACGACGAATCATGGTTCTCTCCTCATCGGTTCTGAATGACGACAGGGAAAGAAAACCATTTTTATGTATCGGAGATATTTGCCGGAGGGGGCGTTTTGTACCCGTTTGTCAGCGCGTCGCGCGGGATACAGTGCGATACAGTTTGCCTCCCGGGACGGCGCACGATCGCTATCGCCAGCCCGGCAATCACCAGCGTTAACCCCGTCGACACTCCCATTGCACCCGCGATCCCCAGCGTTTTGTTCAGCCACGCATAGGCAAACGGTGCGGCTGCGGCCATCAGCTGGCCCGGGATAAGCAGCATGCCCGTGCGGCGGGCATAGCTTTCCGCACTAAACAGCTCCAGTGGCAGCGTGGCTTTGACTATGGTGACCAGCCCGTTGATGGCGCCGTAGCCCAGCACAAACCCGGCCGCGCACCAGGCAAACAGGGCGCTGCTTATTCCCACAAAAAAACACAGCGGCATGGCAAGAGCGGTAAAGAGCGTAAGCTTGAAGGGGGTTAAGCGGCCACCTGCCAGCACCTCCAGCGAGCGCGCGCCCGTCTGGCCGATCCCCCACAGCATGCCGATGGCGACCGGCAGGCCAAAGTGGGCAATAAACTCCGGCAAATGGGTGGAGGTGCCGTTAGAGACAAAGGTGATAAGGGCGATGAAGGCCGCATAAAGCCAGGCGTTACGCCGCTCGTTGCGCAGGGGCGGCGCGATGGCCTTCGTGTTTTCCGTCAGCCGCTGCCGGGGAAGCGTGCGGATCAGCACTGCGCTCAGCAGGCCAAGCAGGGCATAAATGCGTAACGCGTCCTGCCAGCTCATGATGTGAAGCAGGCCATCGCCCAGCGGCCAGAAGACGGCGGAG
Source organism: Enterobacter cloacae complex sp. IR5422 (assembly GCF_049238165.1). Lineage (NCBI taxonomy): Bacteria > Pseudomonadati > Pseudomonadota > Gammaproteobacteria > Enterobacterales > Enterobacteriaceae > Enterobacter > Enterobacter cloacae complex sp. IR5422. The sequence goes on from NZ_JBMKHT010000018.1 coordinate 2,225, forward strand.
GCCAGCCCGCCCGCCAGCGTGACGCGTGAGATCGTTCTTCGCGCCTGCTGCCCGTAGAGGTTGACCAGCGCGGCGAACAGCGCATCGTACAGCGACAGGCGCATCCCAGTGCCGGCGACAATCCAGGCGCTGTACCAGCCATAAAGCGTCCGGGTATACGCCATTTCTGCACAGCTTGCGGCGATCAGCAGCGTTCCGACCATCACCACTTTTTGACCGCCAAAACGTGCCAGCAGGCGGGCGACAAAAGGAGATACCGCCGCCATCACCAGCATCGCCAGCGTCAGGCCGAGGTAAATCTGCGGTGACGACCATCCCCGGTCGGCTGAAATGGCCCGCGCAAAGGTGCCGGGCATATAAAATGAAATCCCCCAGTTGATGAGTTGATTACACCCGGCGGTGAGGGCGAGGCGACGAGGAAGGGCAGAGGTTTCCATGAGTTTTCATTCCGTTATGCAGTTGTCCTGAGCATAACGGGCGCGGTATTGTGCTGGCAGGGCTGCAACCTTATGCACGGTATAAGAGAAACTTTGAATGACGACGCTTAATCTGGGCTATCTCGCCACCTTCCGCCTGGTTCACCAGCGCGGCAGCTTTTCAGCGGCAGCGGACGTTCTGGGCCTCTCCCAGCCCGCCGTCAGCCTGCAAATACGCCAGCTGGAGCAGTTTCTGCAAACGCGGCTGGTGGAGCGTACCGGGCGAGGGATTAAGGCGACGGCTGCCGGAGAAACCTTGCTGGCGCACGGGGAGCGTATTCAGCAGGTGGTGGATGACGCCATCCGGGCCGTGAATGCGTTTAGCCACGACGTGAGCGGCACCATTACCCTTGGCACGGGGGCGACGGCCTGCATTCATCTTCTGCCGCCGCTGCTGGAGCAGCTACGCCGCGACTATCCGCTCCTGAGCGTGGGAGTCACGACGGGCAACACCCTCGACATCGTCAGGGCCATTGAAGAGAACCGTCTCGATATGGGGCTGGTGACGCTGCCGGTGAGCGGCAGAGCGCTGGACGTCATGCCGGTGATGGACGAAGAGTTTGTCTTTATCGCCTCAAGGGAGCAGCAGGACGCTTTCAGGGAGTTAACCCCGGAGGCGCTCCATGCCCAGCCGCTGATCGCCTTTGAGACAGGCAGCGGGACCCGGGCGCTGATCGATGGCTGGTTTGCCGCCCATGGGGTAGCGATGGCGCCGGTGATGCAGCTTGGCAGCATCGAGGCGATCAAACGCATGGTTCGCGCGGGGCTGGGCTACAGCATCGTGCCGCGAATGGCGGTAGAACAGGTTGCCGATCGCGAGGGGCTATGCGTGATGTCGCTGACGCCCATGCTGCAGCGGCAGCTGGCGGTGGTGATGCGGCAGGATAAAATCCTCAGCAAAGGGATCGCGGCCCTTATTCGGCTCGTACAACATCCTTCGGGGGGTTAGCGGTCAGCGGTGTCGACGGTCAGGCTGGATTGCTGTGACTGGGTTTTGTCCTGATGGTGGTACCAGGCGCCAATCGAAGAGTAAACGAAGCGGCCAAAGAAAAACAGGAAACTGATAAGCAGTATGATGCGGGTCATTCGGGTGTTAAATCGATGTCGTTTGCGCATACGCGTGACCTGACTCACTCTGTTTTTCCTGGATAAGCCCTCCCGGGCGATAAGGATATTAAGGCACAGCGGGAAGATGGGGTCAATTCTGTGATGTGTAAATAACCGTCAACGTTTGCATTAACTATTGTTATTGAAATTAATAATTGCATTTACCATATTGATAATATGAAGAAAATTATTTCACAAAATTCTTCTGCAAGGCTTATTTGCGTGAAATAGTTTGATTTAAGTCAACGGATTCCCGGCTCTGATATTTAAAATCCCTCCTCCACACTGTTCACTCTGCACGTCGCGGGGTGGCGCCAGGTCAGGTTGGATGCCTGTCTTTATTTTCCCTCTGGAGAAAAAGGGGTTTAACCGGGCATCTATGAAGATTTTCGCTTTTCTGAAAAACAATAAATACCGTTGGTGGGCATTGCCGCTACTATTACCGGTGGTTTTGCTTCCCGTGCTGAGCGTGGCAAATACGTTCACGCAGCTGGGGGACGGTATCGCGGCGCTTTATTATTTACCGCTCTCCTTTTTGCTCTCGCTGATGATGTTCTTTGGCCTGGAAGCCCTTCCCGGGATCGTGTTGTCGCTGTTTATCCGCTATTACCCGTCGGTCGGGATGTTCGAAACGGTTGCCGGGGTGCTCCATTTTATTGTCCCTTTAGTCCTCAGCTGGGGCGGCTACCGGGTGTTTGCGCCCAGACGCAATATGACGGCGTACGGCGACATCCGGCTGATGGCGCAGCGCATCTTCTGGCAGGTTATCTGCCCCGCGACGCTGTTTCTGGTGCTGTTTCAGTTTGCGGTGTATCTGGGCGTGTATGAGAGTCGCCAGAGCCTCGCGGGGTTGAACCCTCTTAACATTCGTACGCTCATTAACTACCAGGCGCTGCTGGTCAGCGGGCTGACGGGCGTGCCGTTGAGCTATCTGCTGATCCGCCTGATCCGTCATCCGCGCTATATCAAAAGTCTTCTCTCGCAGATCCGTTTCCAGATAGATAAAAAGGTGACGGCCGCGGAGTTTTCGCTGTGGGCGATTGCGCTTGGCGGGCTGCTGTCGCTGCTGCTGCTCCCGATAAATGAAAACAGCTCCATCTTCACCACTAACTATACCCTGTCGCTGCTGATGCCGGTGATGCTCTGGGGCGCGATGCGTTTTGGCTATAAGCTGATTTCGCTGATCTGGACCCCGATACTGCTGGTGTCCATTCACTATTTTTACCGCTATATCCCAGTGAACGCGGGGTACGATATTCAGCTGGCGATCACCTCTTCCAGTTACCTGGTCTTTTCGTTTGTGGTGATTTATATGTCGATGCTGGCGACCCGGCAGCGCGCGGTGAACAAACACGCCCGCAGGCTGGCACTGCTCGATCCGGTTGTCCATATGCCTAACCTGCGGGCGCTGTCGCGCGATCTGGCGAAGAATCCGTGGTCGGCGCTCTGCCTGCTGCGCATTCCGGAGCTGGAAATTCTGGGCCGAAATTACGGCGTGCAGCTGCGTATTCAGTACAAACAGCAGCTGGCGCAGTGGGTTAACGGTACGCTCCAGCCCAATGAGCAGGTGTATCACCTCACCGGATATGACATGGCGGTGCGGCTCAACGCGGAATCGCACCAGCAGCGGATTGACGCCCTGGACGAGCATATCAAGCAGTTCCGCTTTGTCTGGGACGGCATGCCGCTGCAGCCGCAGGTTGGCGTAAGCTACTGCTATGTCCGGTCCCCGGTTAACCATCTTTATCTGGTGCTGGGGGAGCTGGCGGTGGTGGCCGATCTGTCACTCTCCTCTAATCACCCGGAAAATCTTCAGCAGCGCGGTGCCGTCCATTTGCAGCGCAGCCTGAAGGATAAAGTCGCGATGATGAGCCGCCTGCAGAAGGCGCTCGACAACGACGAATTCATCCTGCTGGTTCAACCCGTTCGCGGCCTGCGTGGCGATTGCTATCACGAAGTCCTGCTGCGGATGCCGGACACCAATGGGATACTGATCTCCCCCGATCAGTTCCTGCCCGTCGCGCAGGAGTTTGGTTTGTCCTCTCGGGTGGATCTGTGGGTGCTTGAGCATACGCTGCGCTTCCTGGCCGCGCATCGGGAAAGACTGCCCGGCCAGCGCTTTGCTATTAATCTGGCGCCTTCAACAGTGTGCCGGGTGCAGTTCCCGCTTGAGGTGAGCCGCGTGCTGGCGAAATACGCTATTGAGCCGTGGCAGCTGATCTTTGAAGTGACGGAGTGCAGCAACTTCTGCAACCCCGAGCAGGCGCTGCATATCCTCAGTCAGCTGCAGAAAATGGGGGTACGCATTGCGATTGATGATTTTGGTACCGGCTCTGCAAGCTACGCGCGGCTAAAAAGCGTGGACGCGGATATTCTTAAAATCGACGGCGACTTCATCCGAAATATCGTCAACAACAGCCTGGATTATCAGATTGTGGCGTCTATCTGCCATCTGGCGCGCATGAAAAAGATGCTGGTGGTGGCGGAATATGTCGAGACCGAAGAGATACGTAGCGCGGTTCACGCGCTAGGTATTGATTATGTGCAGGGCTATCTGATTGGCAGACCGGCACCGCTTGAGTCACTGCTGGAAACAGAGGCGTCCTGCGCGGACGCCTGAACCGTTACGCGGCGACGTCGGCGCTCTCTTCCTCGATTTTGAGCAGCCAGCCGGTGACCGCTTCCCAGTACTGCTGCTCCTTTTCCAGGTCCAGCAGGACCAGCGCGTTCTGGCTGAACCAGTCGTGCGGGAAGCTCAACGTCCAGTGATGGTCGTCGGTTTTCAGCTTCAGCGTGGGCGGCGTGGTGGTCGCCTGACGCTGGTTATTGAGCAGCACGCCCAGACGCAGGAGCTGAATCAGCGGCAGGAACTGCTTTTTCTTAAACAGCGTGAAGCGCGGCAGGTCGTCGAGCTTGATGGCTTTGCGGTGATAGCGCACCAGGGTCGCCATCATGGTTTGCTGCTCCTGGTTGAAGCCAGGCAGATCGCTGTTTTGCAAAATATAGGCCGAATGGCGGTGCATCCCGCTATGGTTGATGTTCAGCCCCACCTCATGGAGCATCGCGGCCCATTTCAGCAGCGCGGCAAGCTGCGGGTGCGCCAGCTTCGGATTCTGCTCTTCCCACTGTTCATACATCTGCACCGTGGTGTCCAGCACGCGCTTCGCCTGCTCGCGGTCGATGTTGTACTGGTTGGCCAGGCTTTGCGCGGTGCGGCTGCGAATATCCTGATGGCGGAAGCGGCCTTCCATTTCGTACAGCACGCCTTCGCGCAGCGCGCCGTCGGACAGGCGCAGCTCTTTAATGGCCAGCGCATCAAACACGCCGCAGAGAATGGCCAGCCCCGGCACGAAGACCGCCTTACGCTCGTCGGAAAGCCCCGGCAGGCTTAAGGCGTCAAAACTTTTATGCTTCAGCACTTCGTCGGTCAGCAGCGTCAGGCGTTCGGGCGTGATGAACCCATCTTTTTCACCCATCGCCAGCAGCACTTCATGCGCCGCCTTGATGGTGCCCGACGCGCCCAGCGCCACGTTCCAGCCCTGAATACGGTACTGCCAGGCCAGGTTTTCCAGCTTCTGGACTGCCGCCATACGTGCACGCTGGAAGTTCTCGCGGGTGATGGTGCCGCCCGGGAAATACATCTGCGCGAAGCTGACGCAGCCCATACGGCGGCTTTCCACCAGGCGAGGCTCAAAGTCTTCGCCGATCACAAGCTCCGTAGAACCGCCGCCGATGTCGATCACCAGCTTGCGCCCTTTTTCCGGCTGGGTGTGCTCGACGCCCATGAAAATCAGACGCGCTTCCTCGTTACCGGAGATGATCTCAATCGGGTAGGGGATCACCTTTTCGGCCCGCTTGAGAAACTCTGGCGCGTTCAGCGCCTGGCGCAGGGTGTGGGTGCCCACGATGCATACGCTGGAGGGCGAGAAGCCCTGCAGGCGTTCAGCAAACAGCGACAGGCAGTTTAACCCGCGCTCCATCGCCTCTTCGCTGAGCATGCTGCGTTCATCAAGGCCATCCGCCAGGTGTACGCGCTGCTTCAGACGACCGATGATCTGCAGCGCGCCATCCACCTCACGGGCGATGACCATGTGGAAACTGTTAGAGCCAAGATCGACCGCGGCGAATTCCTGCGGGCGTGGGGTCTTATCATTTATCGGCATAGGTTAATCGGGTTGCTCGAGTGATTTGATATAGTCGTAAATCGCCAGTTGCGACCGCACTTTACGGCGGTTGCCGCGCGGTACATAGCGGTTACTGAGTTCTTTGTCGATATAGCGCGCCTTCACCGTATCGCTGAACAGGATCTCGATAATGTCGAGAATACGCTGTTTCAGACGCGGATCCAGCAGCGGGGTTGCGACTTCAATTCGGTAGTCAATATTGCGCGTCATCCAGTCTGCCGAAGAGAGATAGACCTGTTTGTCGCCTGCATTATCGAAAATATAGACCCGATCGTGTTCCAGGTAACGGTCAACAATGCTGATCACCCGAATATTGTCGCTGATGCCTTCCAGTTCCGGGATCAGCGAGCACATGCCGCGGATCAGCAGGTTAACCGGTACGCCAGAGCTGGACGCGGCGTACAGCCTGTCCACCAGTCCTTTGTCGACCAGATTGTTAAGCTTCAGGGTGATGCCGGACGACAGCCCTTTCTGGGCATTGGCAATCTCTTTATCAATCATATCGTACAGCAGACGGCGCGAGTTCTGCGGCGAGACCAGCAGATAGTCGAAGCTGACAGGGCGGTACGGGTTCTCAATGAAGTTAAAGACCCGGCGTACCTCGTTGGTGATGCGCGCATCGGCGGTCAGCAGCGAGTAGTCGGTATAAATACGGGCGGTTTTTTCGTTGAAGTTACCGGTGCCGATGTGAGCATAGCGCACCACGTCGTCGCCCTCTTTACGGGAGATCAGGAACAGCTTGGCGTGAATTTTCAGACCCGGCGCGGAGAAGATCACGTGCACGCCCGCTTCCGTCAGACGGCGCGCCCAGTGAATGTTCGCCTCTTCGTCGAAGCGCGCCTGCAGCTCAACCACCACGGTCACTTTTTTGCCGTTGTGCGCGGCGTGGATCATCGCATCGATGATGCGGGAATCTTTAGCCACGCGGTAGATGTTGATTTTGATCGCCAGCACGCTCGGGTCGAACGAGGCCTGTCGCAGCAGCTCCAGCACGTGTTCAAACGTGTGATACGGATAGTAGAGCAGAACATCGCGCTCGCGAATGGCGTCGAACCCGTTGCGGAATTTATCAAACCACAGATGGCGCAGGCGCGGCAGCGGCTTGTTCACCAGATTGGCCTTGCCGACGTTCGGGAAGCCAATAAAGTCTTTAAAGTTGTGGTAACGGCCGCCCGGCACGATGGAGTCATAGCGCGAAATGGTCAGCTTCTCGCGCAGCATTTCTACCATGGCGTCCGGCATATCGCGCTGATAAACAAAGCGCACCGGCTCGGCCGTCAGGCGTTGTTTCAGGCTGGAGGACATCAGCTCCATCAGGCTGGCCTCCATCTCGTGCACCAGGTCATATTCGGCGTCACGGGTCATCTTCATCGAGTAGGCGTTTAACGCATCGTAATCGAAGAAGCCTTTGAAAATGTCGTCGAGACAGTAGCGCAGGATGTTGTCCAGCAGGATCATCGGCTTGCGTCTGCGCGGGGTTTCCGGCGGCAGGTTCACGAAGCGCGGGACCTTGTCGGACGGGATCTCCAGCAGCGCGTAGCGAATGGATTCACCGCGAATAATTTCTACGGCCAGATAGGTGTAGTCATCTTTCAGGAACTGCACCAGATCGGTTTCGCGGTTGATGAGAATCGGGGTAATGTGCTGGCGCAGGTACTGTTTAAAATAGTGGCGCAGCCAGTTTTGTTGGTTAACGGAAAGCTGACGTTCGTTAATCAGGAAGATTTGATTGCGCGCCATCTCCAGCAGCAGTTCGTTATACAGGCCGTCAAATTCCTGATCGGCTTTCAACACGCGGGACTGGATTTTGCCCAGCAGATGCCGCGAGTGAGAGTTTAAGCCCTGTTCTTCACTGATGATGATCCGTCTTTTCAGCTCGGCAAAGCGAACCTTGTAGAACTCATCCAGGTTGTTGGAATAGATGCCCAAAAAACGCATGCGTTCGATCAGCGGGTTACTTTTGTCAGCCGCTTCCTGGAGTACACGTTCGTTAAATGCTAACCAGCTTAGCTCTTTCTCGATATATAACTTTTCCTGACCCATTACAGCTCACACTCCAGTTCAATCACAGGACGTGGTAAATCCGTCTCGTCCTTATTATGGCGAGCATTTCCACGATATGTCCAACAGTGCCAGAAAAGTATGACAGTTATTTTTTTTGTTGGGGAATTTAGAAGGTTGGAGAAGAGAATATCGGGTAATGCAAGGTAGATGTCGGGTAAGCGCGGCGCCACCCGACATAACAAACTACTCTTCCGCCGCATGGCCCTGCGGGGGTAACTTCACGCCATCCAGCCAGGCAGCGCCGTCGCGCATTTCGAGACGCCCGTCGACAAACCAGCTTACCACCAGCGGGTAAATGGCGTGTTCCTGGGTCTGCACGCGTTCGGTCACATCTTCTTCGCTGTCGCCGTCAAAGACCGGGACTTTGGCCTGCAGGATCACCGGACCGCCGTCCAGCTCGTCGGTAACGAAATGCACGGAGGTGCCGTGCTCCTCATCGCCGTTTTCCAGAACCTGACGATGGGTGTGCAGGCCGGGATATTTCGGCAGAAGAGAAGGGTGAATATTCAGCAGACGTCCGGCGTAGTGCGCAACAAAAGCCGGGCTCAGAATGCGCATATAGCCCGCCAGCACCACGACGTCCGGTGCGTAGGCATCAATCTCCTGAACCAGCTCGCGGTCAAAGGCTTCACGCCCGGCGAACTGACTGGCTTCCAGCGCGTGCGCGGGAATGTTAGCTTCCCGCGCGCGCTCAAGGCCGAACGCGTCGGCCTTGTTGCTGAATACTGCCCGAATGGTGCCGTTGATTTTCTTCTGTTTGCAGGCGTCAATGATGGCCTGCAAATTGCTTCCGTTGCCGGAAATGAGCACCACGATGTTTTTCATTCAATGACCACACGCTGTTCGGAATCGGAGGCTTTAATCGTACCGATTTTCCACGCGTTTTCACCTTTTTCGGTCAGCAGTTTAACCGCTTTATCCGCTTCGCTTGCCGGCAGGGCGATAACCATGCCCACGCCGCAGTTAAAGGTGCGGTACATTTCGTGAGAGCTCACGTTGCCTGCGGTCTGCAGCCAGTTAAACACGGCTGGCCACTGCCATGAGGATTCGTCGATTACGGCCTGGGTGTTGTCCGGCAGCACGCGCGGGATGTTTTCCCAGAAGCCGCCGCCGGTCAGGTGGGCGATAGCGTGCACGTCAACGTTCTCAATCAGTTCCAGCACGTTTTTCACGTAGATGCGGGTCGGTGCCAGCAGATGGTCTGCCAGCGGTTTACCGTCAAGCTCGGTGGTCAGCGGGTCGCAGCCGCTCACTTCGAGGATTTTACGCACCAGGGAGTAGCCGTTGGAGTGTGGGCCGCTGGAAGCCAGCGCGATCAGCACATCGCCATCCGCCACTTTGCTGCCGTCGATAATTTCTGATTTTTCTACTACGCCGACGCAGAAGCCCGCGACGTCATAATCTTCGCCGTGATACATACCCGGCATTTCAGCGGTTTCGCCGCCGACCAGCGCACAGCCGGACTGCAGACAGCCTTCGGCGATACCGTTAATGACGCTGGCCGCGGTATCCACGTCCAGTTTGCCGGTCGCGTAGTAATCGAGGAAGAACAGCGGCTCTGCGCCCTGAACCACCAGGTCATTCACACACATCGCGACCAGATCGATACCGATCGTGTCGTGACGTTTTAAATCCATCGCCAGGCGCAGCTTGGTGCCTACACCGTCAGTACCCGAGACCAGAACAGGTTCACGATATTTTTGCGGCAGCGCGCACAGTGCGCCGAATCCACCCAGACCACCCATCACTTCCGGGCGGCGGGTTTTTTTCACCACACCTTTGATTCGGTCAACCAGCGCATTACCTGCGTCAATATCAACACCGGCATCTTTGTAGCTGAGAGAAGTTTTGTTGGTCACGGCTCAAGTCCCCACGCGATTGCATAGCTAGTAAGAAAAATCGGCGCAATTCTAACAGTCCAGGCAAACGTTTGCGAGCCTATTCTCGGTGCGGGGATCTTTTTTTCTCTCTGGCTTATGCAGGGCGACAAACTTGACTCTGTTCACGAAAATGAAACCGGTTTCGGCGTTCTGCTTGCAACGGCTATCCCCTTTGCACATCATCGAACTGAAACCGGTTTCTGTAATTGTTTTTGCAGAAAATAACGCAGAATGAGGGAAAGCAAATGTCAGGATTTAAAGCAGATTTTCTGTGGGGTGGTGCCGTTGCGGCGCATCAGCTTGAGGGCGGCTGGAAAGAGGGCGGCAAGGGCGTTAGCGTTGCCGATGTGATGACGGCGGGCGCGCACGGCGTACCGCGCGAAATCACCAACGGCGTGCTTGAGGGGAAAAATTACCCTAACCATGAAGCCATCGATTTCTACCACCGCTATAAAGAAGACATCAAACTCTTTGCCGAGATGGGGTTCAAATGCTTCCGTACCTCCATCGCCTGGACGCGTATCTTCCCGAAAGGTGACGAGCTTGAGCCGAACGAGGCCGGTCTGAAATTCTATGACGATCTGTTCGACGAGTGCCTGAAGTACGGCATCGAACCGGTTATTACGCTTTCCCACTTCGAGATGCCTTTCCACCTGGTCACGGAATACGGCGGCTGGCGCAACCGTAAGCTGATCGACTTCTTCGTTCGTTTTGCGAAAGTGGTTTTCCAGCGCTATCAGCATAAAGTCAAGTACTGGATGACCTTTAACGAGATCAACAACCAGGCCAACTTCCATGAAGATTTTGCGCCGTTTACCAACTCCGGGCTGAAGTACGCGCCGGGTGAAGATCGTGAGCCGGTGATGTTCCAGGCCGCGCACTATGAACTGGTGGCCAGCGCCCTGGCGGTTAAGGCGGGGCGCGAGATTAACCCGTCCCTGCAGATCGGCTGCATGATTGCCATGTGCCCCATCTACCCGCTGACCTGCGCGCCGGACGACATGATGATGGCGATGAACGCCATGCACCGCCGCTACTGGTTCACCGACGTGCACGTGCGCGGCAAGTATCCGCAGCATCTGCTCAACTACTTTGAACGTCGCGGCTTCGCGCTGGATATCACCGAAGAAGATAAAGTCGCGCTGACGCAGGGCTGCGTGGATTACATCGGGTTTAGCTATTATATGTCCTTCGCCACCAAGGCGACGGCGGACAACCCGCAGCTGGACTATGACGAGAGCAAGAGCCTGGTCTCTAACCCGTACGTGCAGAAATCTGACTGGGGCTGGCAGATTGACCCGGTGGGGCTGCGCTACTCCCTCAACTGGTTCTGGGATCACTACCAGCTGCCGCTGTTTATCGTTGAAAACGGCTTTGGCGCAATCGACGTGCAGGAGAGCGACGGCACGGTGAACGACCAGTACCGCATTGACTACCTGGCCGCCCACATCCGCGAGATGAAAAAAGCGGTGGTGGAGGATGGCGTCGATCTGATGGGCTATACCCCGTGGGGCTGTATCGACCTGGTGTCTGCCGGTACCGGTGAAATGAAAAAACGCTACGGCTTTATCTTTGTCGATAAAGACAATGAAGGCAACGGCACGCTGAACCGCAGCAAGAAAAAGTCGTTCGACTGGTATAAGCAGGTGATTGCGAGCAACGGCGATAACCTGTAATTGTCGGGTGGCGCTAACGCTTACCCGACCTACACTACACGTAGGCCCGCGTAAGCGTAGCGCCACCGGGCAGAACCTCGCACTTAAGCCGGAGACCTGTCTCCGGTTTTTTGTCTTTGCTTGATCCCTGTCAAGCAACATGGGTATGGCCTAATCCGAAAAAAGCGGTATAATCCCGCGATTTTTTTGCGGATGCCATTCAGAGGAGAAAGAGAATGAAGATTGTGGAAGTGAAACACCCACTCGTTAAACACAAGTTGGGCCTGATGCGTGAGCATGACATCAGCACGAAGCGTTTTCGCGAACTGGCCTCTGAAGTCGGCAGCCTGCTGACTTACGAAGCGACCTCCGATCTGGAGACAGAAAAAGTCACCATCGAAGGCTGGAACGGCCCGGTGCAGGTTGAGCAGATCAAAGGTAAGAAAATTACCGTTGTGCCAATCCTGCGTGCCGGTCTCGGCATGATGGAAGGCGTGCTGGAGCATGTGCCAAGCGCGCGCATCAGCGTGGTGGGGATCTACCGTAACGAAGAAACCCTCGAACCGGTTCCTTACTTCCAGAAGCTGGTGTCCAACATCGACGAGCGTATGGCGCTGGTGGTTGACCCGATGCTGGCAACCGGCGGTTCAATGATTGCCACCATCGACCTGCTGAAAAAAGCGGGCTGCAGCAGCATTAAAGTGCTGGTGCTGGTTGCGGCACCGGAAGGGATCGCGGCACTGGAAAAAGCGCACCCGGACGTTGAGCTGTATACCGCCTCTATCGACCAGGGCCTGAACGAGCACGGGTACATCATCCCGGGGCTCGGCGATGCCGGCGATAAGATCTTTGGTACGAAATAATCGAATAACGATAAATAAGCCGACTTTGATAGTCGGCTTTTTTTTGAATAAAACACCAACAACGATACTACTCAGAGGAAAACACTATGACGCGCCGTGCTATCGGGGTGAGTGAAAGACCGCCGCTTTTACAGACTATCCCGCTTAGTTTGCAGCACCTGTTCGCCATGTTTGGCGCAACCGTGCTGGTGCCAATCCTGTTCCACATTAACCCGGCAACCGTGCTGCTGTTCAACGGCATCGGTACGCTGCTGTATCTCTTTATCTGTAAAGGCAAAATCCCGGCGTATCTCGGGTCGAGCTTCGCCTTTATCTCTCCGGTGTTATTGTTGCTGCCGCTGGGTTATGAGGTCGCGCTGGGCGGCTTTATCATGTGTGGCGTGCTGTTCTGCCTGGTCTCCTTCATCGTGAAGAAAGCCGGTACCGGCTGGCTGGACGTGATGTTCCCCCCTGCGGCGATGGGCGCCATCGTGGCCGTCATCGGTCTTGAGCTGGCGGGCGTGGCGGCGAATATGGCCGGCCTGCTGCCAGCAGACGGCCAGTCACCGGATTCCAAAACCATTATCATCTCGCTGGTGACCCTGGGCGTAACGGTCTTTGGCTCCGTGCTGTTCCGCGGCTTTATGGCGATTATCCCGATCCTGATCGGCGTGCTGGCGGGCTATGCGCTCTCCTTTATGATGGGCGTGGTGGATACCACCCCGATTGCGCAGGCGCACTGGTTCGCGCTGCCTACCTTCTATACGCCGCGCTTCGAATGGTTTGCGATTTTCACCATTCTGCCTGCGGCGCTGGTGGTGATTGCGGAGCACGTCGGCCACCTGGTGGTGACGGCAAACATTGTCAAACGTGACCTGATCCGCGACCCGGGCCTGCACCGTTCCATGTTTGCGAACGGTTTCTCCACCATCATCTCCGGTTTCTTTGGATCTACGCCAAACACCACCTACGGTGAAAATATCGGCGTGATGGCGATTACCCGCGTCTATAGTACCTGGGTTATCGGCGGCGCGGCGATCATCGCCATTCTGCTCTCCTGCGTCGGCAAGCTGGCGGCAGCGATTCAGATCATCCCGGTGCCGGTGATGGGCGGCGTGTCTCTGCTGCTGTACGGGGTCATCGGTGCCTCCGGTATTCGCGTGCTGATTGAATCCAAAGTGGATTACAGCAAAGCGCAGAACCTGATCCTGACGTCGGTGATCCTGATTATCGGCGTGAGCGGCGCGAAGGTGCACATCGGCGCGGCCGAGCTGAAAGGCATGGCGCTGGCAACCATCGTCGGCGTGGGCCTGAGCCTGATTTTCAAGCTGATCTCCGTGATCCGTCCGGAAGAGGTGGTGCTGGACGCTGACGAAAGCGAAAAAGCGTCACAGTGATCCTATAACCGGGCGGACGATCCGCCCGGTTCTCTCCTTGCAGGTTCCGTGTTAAACTCCATGCCGATTTTATGTCAGATCTGGTTGAGGTACTTCTGAACGGACCGGCACAGCTCTCTCTGCCACTCTATCTCCCTGACGACGAAACGTTTGCAAGTTTCTGGCCGGGTGATAACCCCTCTTTACTGGCTGCACTGCAAAACGTGCTGCGTCAGGAACACAGCGGATACATCTATATCTGGTCACGCGAAGGTGCGGGGCGCAGCCATCTGCTGCATGCCGCCTGTGCGGAGCTTTCGGCGCGCGGTGATGCGGTAGGCTACGTGCCGCTGGATAAACGAACCTGGTTCGTGCCTGAGGTGCTGGAGGGGATGGAACATCTCTCCCTGGTCTGCATCGATAACATCGAATGCGTGGCGGGGGATGAGCCGTGGGAAATGGCGATCTTTAACCTCTACAACCGCATTCTGGAATCGGGCAAAACCCGGCTGCTGATCACCGGCGATCGCCCACCTCGGCAGCTGAATCTGGGCCTGCCGGATCTGGCGTCTCGCCTGGACTGGGGACAAATCTACAAGCTCCAGCCTCTGTCGGATGAAGATAAGCTTCAGGCGCTACAGCTGCGTGCAAAGCAGCGTGGGTTTGAGCTGCCGGAAGACGTGGGCCGTTTCCTGCTGAAGCGGCTGGACCGCGAAATGCGCACGCTGTTCGACACGCTGGATCAGCTCGATCGCGCCTCGATTACCGCCCAGCGCAAGCTGACCATTCCGTTTGTGAAAGATATTCTGAAGCTATAGTTGTGCCGGGTGCCGGCTGCGCCTTACCCGGCCTACATATGGCACCCGTAGGCCCGGTAAGCGCAGCGCCACCGGGCGAAACCATCAGAGGATCTCGAGCACGTCTTCCGGCGGGCGTCCAATGCGCGCCTGGCCGTTCGCCACCACAATCGGGCGCTCAATCAGCTTTGGATTTTCAACCATCGCCTGTATCAGCCGATCCTCGGAGAGACTGTCGTCATTCAGGTTAAGCGACGTATACAGATCTTCTTTCTTGCGCATCAGATCCCGTGCACTGCCCATGCCCAGCATATGCAGCAGCTGGCGGAGGGTTTGCGCGTCCGGTGGGGTGTCGAGGTACAGCACCACCTCTGGCTCCACGCCGTTAGACTTCAGCAGGCTCAGAGTATCGCGGCTCTTGGAGCAGCGCGGGTTGTGATAAATTTTTACGGCGTCTGTCATGACGTGAATTCTCCTTGATTACATCTTCTCGTACGGCTTGAAGCGCTGCTGCAGGCCGCGAAGCTGATCGATACGCGCGTCGTATCGGGCCTGCTGGAGGCTGCCGAGTTTGACCTGCGAGCTGGCGCTGCTGAGCGCGGAAATGGCCTGATCGAGGCGCCCCACCAGGGCAAAGCCTTCGGCACGCGCCGCGAGCTCCTGGTCGCGGTTGCCAAGCTGGGCTTCCGCCTGAGCGAGCAGATCCCAGCCGTTTTGATCGTCTTTATTGTTAAAGGTGTAACGGTTCAGGATGGTCGCCGCTTCACCCGGCTGGCCGCCCTGCAGGTAAGCGTTCGCCAGGTTAAGCTGCAGCACCGGGTTGGTGCGGACGTTTTTCGCCCCTTTCAGGCGGTTAATCGCATCGGCAGGCTTCTTCTGCCCCAGATCGATATCCGTCGACAGATCGAGGTACCACGGGTTGTTCGGGTCGGCAGCCAGAAGCGGTTGCAGCGCTTTACGCGCCTCGTCGTATTTGCTGGCTTCCATCGCCTGGAGCGCCTGACCATACTGCGCGGCGTTTTTCTCACGCACGTTGCCTTTCGCCAGGGCATCCAGCAGGTCGCTGGTGAGCTGGTTACGCCCGGAATTGTACATCCCCAGCGTTCTCACTTTCGCCATGTAGAAATCCTGCGAAGACTGGACCACAACCGGGCGCATCTGGTTGGCACGGTTACGCGCGTCCGACAGACGGCTCTCAGGCAGCGGGTGTGTGAGCAAAATTTCCGGTGGGCGGGAAGAATAACGCGCCTGATCGAGCAGTTTTTCGAGGAAGCTCGGCATGGCCTGCGGGTCAAAGCCTGAGCGCTGTAACACCTGGATGCCGATGCGGTCTGCTTCCTGCTCGTTTTGTTGGGTAAAGCTGATCATCCCCTGGCGCGTCCCGGCCAGCGTACCGGTCAGCGCCGCCATCCCGGCCTGCGGGCTGGCCATCGCCAGCAGAATGGAACCCAGTGCGCCCACCCAGGTGAGGGGAGCGTTACGTTTCTGGTCTTCCATCGCACGCGCCAGGTGCCGCTGGGTGACGTGCGAAATTTCGTGCGCCATGACCGAGGCCAGCTGGCTTTCGTTGTCCGAATAACGGAATAACGCCGAATGCAGCACCACGTTACCGCCAAAGAAGGCGAAGGCGTTGATTTCGTCATTATTGATTAAATAGAAATGGAAGGGGGTTTTTACCGAGTCGGCGTGCGCCACCAGGCGCATTCCCAGCCCGTTTATGTACTGTACCAGCAAAGGGTCGTTAATCAGCGGGGCGCTGCCGCGCAGCTGGCGGACATAGTAGTCGCCCATTTGCATCTCTTGCCCAATAGAGAGCGTGCTTCCTGCCGTGGTGCCCATGTCCGGCAATGTATCGGACGAGTCAGCAAAAGCGGGCAACACCTGACCGACCGTCACCGCGGCAATCAGTGTTGCAACCAGTGTTTTTCTCAACTGCCTGAACATAACCACTGTCCTGTATGTTAGATGTGCTAGTTTGACCGATGAACCGGCATATCGTTCATCTCTGCTGCCCTGCGAGTGTAGCCGTGTTGTAGCATGAAGAAAATCCCATTCATCAGGCTTTTGCGGATTGCGATCGGGATACAAAAAGCGAAAGTCTTTTTTGTGACAGTTAGATACAATTCACCCTCTCACTCCCGCCATTCGATTCAGGGAAGGGTTGTATGCTCGAAATGTTAATGCAGTGGTACCGGCGTCGGTTCAGCGACCCGGAAGCCATTGCTTTGTTGGTTATTCTGGTCGCCGGGTTCGGTATCCTGTTCTTCTTCAGCGGCCTGCTCGCCCCTCTGCTGGTAGCGATTGTGCTGGCGTACCTGCTGGAGTGGCCAACGGCGCGCCTGGAGAATATTGGGTGTTCCCGCCGCTGGGCGACCAGCATCGTGCTGGTGCTGTTTGTCGGCATCCTGCTGCTGATGGCCTTTGTGGTGATGCCGGTAGCCTGGCAACAGGGAATTAACCTGATCCGCGATATGCCCGGCATGCTGAATAAGCTTTCTGATTTCGCCGCCACGCTGCCGCGCCGTTATCCTGCGCTGATGGATGCCGGGATTATCGACGCGATGGCCGAAAATATGCGCGCCCGCATCATGACGATGGGCGATTCGGTGGTGAAGTACTCTCTGGCGTCCCTGGTCGGACTGCTGACGCTGGCGGTCTACCTCGTGCTGGTGCCGCTGATGGTCTTCTTCCTGGTGAAAGATAAAGACCAGATGCTCAACGCCGTACGCCGTATTCTGCCGCGCAACCGCGGGCTGGCGGGGCAGGTCTGGGAAGAGATGAACCAGCAGATCACCAACTACATTCGCGGCAAGGTGCTGGAGATGATTGTGGTGGGGGTCGCCACCTGGATTGGCTTCCTGATTTTCGGCCTGAACTACTCGCTGCTGCTGGCCGTGCTGGTCGGATTTTCGGTTTTGATCCCCTACATCGGCGCGTTTGTGGTGACCATTCCGGTGGTTGGCGTGGCGTTGTTCCAGTTTGGGCTGGGTACCGAGTTCTGGAGCTGCTTCGCGGTGTATCTGATTATTCAGGGGCTGGACGGTAACCTGCTTGTACCGGTGCTGTTCTCCGAAGCGGTGAACCTGCATCCGCTGGTGATTATCTTATCGGTGGTGATTTTCGGCGGGCTGTGGGGATTCTGGGGCGTGTTCTTCGCTATTCCGCTGGCGACGCTGATTAAAGCGGTCGTCCACGCGTGGCCGGATGTGCCGGCGGTAGAAGAGCAGTAAGTTTTGCCGGGTGGCGCTGCGCTTACCCGGCCTATTTATCCTTGTAGGTCGGGTAAGGCGAAGCCGCCACCCGACACTCACTTTCAGGCACTTTCTTTCAGCCAGTTCAACACCACGTCGTGGTGGTTGCTGGTTTTGAAGTCGTCAAACACGTGTTCAACTTTACCGTCGGCGTCAATCAGGAAGCTGATGCGGTGAATGCCGTCGTAGGTTTTACCCATAAACGTCTTCTCGCCCCAGACGCCGAACTGCTCGCATACCTGATGATCTTCGTCAGAAAGCAGCGTGAAGTTCAGCAGCTCTTTTTCAGCAAATCGTGACAGCTTTTCTGGTTTATCGGTGCTGATACCCAGCACTTCCACGCCGACTTTTTTCAACTCATCCATGTTATCGCGTAAGCCGCAGGCCTGTACGGTGCAGCCGGGGGTCATGGCTTTCGGGTAGAAATAGACCAGAACACGCTGTCCCTGGAAGTCGGTCAAATTTACTTGCTCGCCGTCTTGATCCGGTAAGCTAAATTTCGGTGCGATGTCACCGGCTTTCAGTGGATTCATTACTCAACTCCATCCTGTTCGTGCTGCGAATAATTGACGACGCTTATACTGCCCTGCGCGTTTAATTCTGTACAGAGGGCTTTGAACGCTTGCTCGATATTTGACGCATCCTGTGACGCAGGACTGTGCGCGGTAATTTGAATAAAGAGCGTGGGAACCGTGCTTGCGTCGCCCGGCTGTGTGCGGGAAACGAGCTCGGCGATGTTCATCTGATGGCTGTCAAACAGCGCGGTGAAGCGCTCTATCAGATGTGGAGAATCAGGCACTTCAACCTGCACCCAGACGGTAGCGGGCATGGCCGGGCGAGGGCGCGCGGTGGTGCGCTTCATGACGATCAGCAAATCCAGCTCGGCACCTTTCAGCGGCAGGGTCGATTCAATCAACGTGATGGCGTTCCATGTCCCTGAAAGCAACATAATGAATGTGAACTCTTCGCCGAGCATGGCCAGACGGCTGTCTTCAATATTACAGCCGCAACTGCTTACGTGGCGGGTGATGG
Source organism: Enterobacter cloacae complex sp. IR5422 (assembly GCF_049238165.1). Classification (NCBI taxonomy): domain Bacteria; kingdom Pseudomonadati; phylum Pseudomonadota; class Gammaproteobacteria; order Enterobacterales; family Enterobacteriaceae; genus Enterobacter; species Enterobacter cloacae complex sp. IR5422. The sequence goes on from NZ_JBMKHT010000018.1 coordinate 20,889, forward strand.
TGTTCACGATACCCGGCCTGTCGGCACCCAGCGCAGTGATAACCAGGTAATGTTGTGATGAGGTTGTCAAACCTGTTCTTCCTTTGCATGGTTAAGTCTTCCTAAGGAAAGCATAAAAAAAACATGCATACAACCGCCTGAGGGCCTCAGGTCGCTTGCTTTTATTACAGTTCCAAACGTACCATTGAGACTCTTGTTCGCACAGAGGATGGCTCATGTTCACGGGAAGTATTGTCGCGCTTGTAACACCGATGGATGAAAAAGGTAACGTCTGCCGGTCTAGCATGAAGAAGCTGATTGATTACCATGTCGCCAATGGAACCTCGGCGATCGTTTCGGTAGGGACTACCGGTGAATCTGCAACGCTGAGCCACGACGAGCACGGCGATGTGGTTATGCTGACCCTGGAACTGGCTGACGGACGTATTCCGGTCATCGCGGGCACAGGCGCGAATGCCACCGCAGAAGCGATCAGCCTGACTAAACGTTTTAACGACAGCGGCATTGTCGGCTGTCTGACGGTGACCCCTTACTACAACCGTCCTACTCAGGAAGGTTTGTTCCAGCACTTCAAAGCCATCGCTGAACATACTGACTTGCCACAAATTCTGTATAATGTGCCGTCCCGTACCGGTTGCGATATGCTGCCGGAAACCGTTGGTCGTCTCTCGGAAGTCAAAAATATTATCGGTATTAAAGAGGCGACAGGGAACTTAAGCCGCGTTCATCAGATCAAAGAGCTGGTTTCAGACGACTTTATCCTGTTGAGCGGTGATGATGCGACCGCGCTGGACTTTATGCAGCTCGGTGGCCATGGCGTGATCTCCGTAACGGCAAACGTTGCGGCACGCGACATGGCTGAAATGTGCAAACTGGCCGCGGCCGGTCACTTTGATGAAGCGCGTGTCATAAATCAGCGTCTGATGCCGCTGCACAATAAATTATTTGTCGAACCCAATCCGATCCCAGTGAAATGGGCATGTAAGGAGTTGGGGCTTGTAGCAACCGACACGCTGCGTCTGCCAATGACACCGATTACCGACCACGGTCGTGATATCGTCAGGGCAGCGCTGAAACATGCCGGTTTGCTGTAAAGTTTAGGGAGATTTGATGGCTTATTCAGTACAGAAGTCGCGCCTGGCGAAGGTTGCGAGTGTTTCGCTTGTTATGCTGCTCGCTGCCTGTAGTTCAGACTCGCGCTACAAGCGCCAGGTGAGCGGTGATGAATCCTATCTGGATGCGACCCCGCTTGCTGAACTTCACGCACCGGCTGGTATGATCCTGCCGATTCAGAACGGCGATTATAATATTCCCGTGACCAACGGCAGCGGCCTGGTCGGTAAAGCGCTTGATATTCGTCCGCCAGCACAGCCTCTGGCGCTGGTGAGCGGGGCGCGTACCCAGTTCACCGGTGATACGGCGTCTCTGATGGTTGAGAGCGCGCGCGGTAGCACCCTGTGGCCGCAGGTTGTCAGCGTCATTCAGGCGAAGAACTACACCATCGATAAACGCGATGATGCCAGCCAGACGTTAACCACCGACTGGATCGAATGGAACCGTCTGGATGAAGACCAGCAGTACCGCGGTCGTTATCAAGTCTCCGTTAAACCGCAGGGTTATCAGCAGGCGGTTAACGTTAAGCTGTTGAACCTGGAGCAGGCGGGTAAACCGGTTGCGGATGCCGCATCCCTGCAGCGTTACAGCACCGAAATGCTGAACGTGATTGCCGCAGGCCTGGATAAAAACGCGACCGATGCTGCCAACGCCGCGCAGAGCCGCAACGGTGTGACCTTCGATGTCCAGAGCGGCGCGGATGACACCGGCCTGCCAATGCTGGTGGTGCGTGCACCGTTTAACCAGACCTGGCAGCGTCTGCCAGCGACGCTGGAAAAAGTGGGCATGAAAGTGACCGACAGCACCCGCTCAACCGGCAGCATGACGGCAACCTATAAGCCGCTCTCCGACAGCGCGTGGCAGGAACTGGGCGCGAAAGATCCTCAGCTTGCCTCCGGTGACTACAAGATTCAGGTCGGTGACCTTGATAACCGCAGTAGCCTGCAGTTTATCGATCCAAAAGGTCACACGCTGACCCAGTCGCAGAACGATGCGCTGGTCGCTGTCTTCCAGGCAGCATTCAGCAAATAAATACGAGGGCTGGTGAATCCAGCCCTTTTTATTTTCGTGCTACGCAAACGTGTGCGTGGCATAATATCCCCAGTTTTGAACACAAATCATCACACCAGGAGTAATGAAGATGCAGAAGCAAGCTGAGTTGTATCGTGGCAAAGCGAAGACCGTATACAGCACGGAAAACCCGGATCTGTTGGTGCTCGAGTTCCGCAATGATACGTCAGCAGGGGATGGCGCGCGCATTGAGCAGTTCGATCGTAAAGGCATGGTGAACAACAAGTTCAACCACTTCATTATGACCAAACTGGCCGAAGCGGGTATCCCGACTCAGATGGAAGCGTTGCTGTCCGATACGGAATGTCTGGTGAAAAAACTGGATATGGTTCCGGTTGAGTGCGTTATTCGTAACCGTGCGGCGGGCTCCCTGGTGAAGCGTCTGGGCATTGAAGAAGGTATCGAACTGAATCCACCGCTGTTCGATCTGTTCCTGAAAAACGATGCCATGCACGACCCGATGGTCAATGATTCCTACTGCGAAACCTTCGGCTGGGTGAACAAAGAGAACCTGGCGCGCATGAAAGAGCTGACCTACAAAGCCAACGACGTGCTGAAAAAATTGTTTGATGACGCGGGCCTGATCCTCGTCGACTTTAAGCTGGAGTTTGGTCTGTTCAAAGGCGAAGTGGTGCTGGGCGATGAGTTCTCACCGGACGGTAGCCGCCTGTGGGACAAAGAAACCCTGGATAAAATGGACAAAGACCGTTTCCGTCAGAGCCTGGGTGGCCTGATTGAAGCGTACGAAGCGGTTGCTCACCGTTTAGGCGTTAAGCTCGACTAACTCCCTCACTTGCCAAAGGATGTTCGCATCCTTTGGCGTCTTACCTTTGTTTCCTATGGTAATCTTGCCGTTAACCGCCTACGATCATAGCTATTATAAATGGAATAGTTAGAGGTGGTTATGCGCTGGCAAGGGCGTCGTGAAAGTGACAATGTAGAAGACAGACGCAGTGATGGCGGCGGCGGTCCTTCCATGGGCGGACCGGGCTTCCGGTTACCCAGCGGCAAGGGCGGTATCATTCTGCTGATTGTGGTGCTGGTCGCGGGCTATTACGGCGTCGATCTCACCGGGTTAATGACCGGTCAGCCGCTGCAACAGCAGCAGCATTCTCAGCGCTCCATCAGCCCGAATGAAGATGAAGCGGCCAAATTTACCTCCGTGATCCTCGCCACAACGGAAGACACCTGGGGTCAGCTGTTTGAGAAGATGGGGCGTACCTACCAGCAGCCGAAGCTGGTGATGTACCGGGGTGCAACCCGCACCGGATGCGGCACCGGGCAGTCCGTGATGGGACCGTTCTACTGCCCGGCGGACGGCACCGTCTATATCGATCTCTCCTTTTACGATGACATGAAACGCAAGCTTGGCGCTGACGGTGATTTTGCCCAGGGTTACGTTATCGCGCATGAAGTCGGCCATCACGTGCAAAAGCTGCTGGGAATTGAGCCAAAAGTGCGCCAGCTGCAGCAAAATGCTTCGCAGGCTGACGTGAATCGCCTGTCCGTTAAAATGGAGCTGCAGGCGGACTGCTTCGCGGGCGTCTGGGGCCACAGCATGCAGCAGCAGGGCGTGCTGGAATCCGGCGATCTTGAGGAGGCGCTGAATGCCGCTCAGGCAATCGGTGACGACCGTCTTCAGCAGCAGAGCCAGGGGCGCGTCGTGCCGGACAGCTTCACTCACGGTACCTCGCAGCAGCGCTACAGCTGGTTTAAACGCGGTTTCGACAGCGGCGACCCGGCGCAGTGTAATACCTTCGGTAAAGCGATGTAATGCTGGCGTTTGATCAGCAGATACGCGAGCTTGAGCGCACCGGCCATCGTCGGCTGGTGGTGCTCAGCGGTGAGACGCAGTGGACGTTGAGTCAGGCGGCTGTCCTGCGTAATACCCTGCCGGGAGACTGGCTGTGGCTGGATGACATTCCCTCAAAAACCCTCAGCGGACTGCTGGGACGCGAATACCTTCACGCCGTTTTTGACGCGCGCGCCGGGTTTGACGTCTCAGCCTTCGCCGCGCTCAGCGGAACGCTGCGCGCCGGAAGCCTCCTGGTGCTGCTGGTTCCTCCGCTTGCTGACTGGGCCGACAGGCCAGACAGCGATTCTTTGCGCTGGAGCGACAGCGCGGAGCCGATCGCCACTCCATACTTTGTGCACCACTTCTGCCGGACGCTTGCCGCCGATTCGGATGCGATTGTCTGGCAGCAGCATCGTCCTTTGTCCGTTCCCGTTGCGCCGGATTTACCCGACTGGCAGCCTGCCAGCGGCGCACCGCAGCGCGAGCAGGCGGAGATCCTCGACGCGCTTCTGACCATGCCTGCGGGCATCGCTGCCGTAACGGCACCGCGCGGGCGCGGAAAGTCAGCGCTGGCGGGGATGCTGCTCAATAGCATTCAGGGGAGTGCGGTGGTCACGGCACCGGCTAAAGGGGCAACGGATGTCATTGCGCGCTTTGCGGGCGAGCATTTCCACTTTATGGCCCCGGATGCGCTGCTGGCCTCCACGCTGCAGGCCGACTGGCTGATTGTCGATGAAGCGGCTGCCATCCCGGGCCCGCTGCTGGAGAAGCTGGTGACGCGCTTTACGCGCGTATTATTAACCACCACGGTGCAGGGCTATGAAGGGACGGGCAGGGGCTTCCTGCTGAAGTTCTGCGCCCGTTTCAGCGGACTGCGGCATTATGCCTTATCGACCCCCATTCGCTGGGCCGCCGGATGTCCGCTTGAGCGGTTCGTGGCAAATGCTCTGTTATTTGATGATGCGCTTATCGATCGCAAACCGGAAGGTGAGGTTCGTATAACGCCGCTGGCGCCGCGGATGTGGGAGAGCGACCCGGCACGCGCGGCAAGCGTTTATGAACTGCTGTGTGCTGCTCATTACCGCACGTCACCACTCGATTTACGCCGGATGATGGACGCGCCCGGCCAGCACTTTGCTGTTGCAGAGACGGGGGCCGATATTGCAGGCGCGCTCTGGCTGGTGGAAGAGGGCGGGTTGTCACCGGAGCTTAGCCGCGCCGTGTGGGCGGGATACCGGCGTCCACGCGGGAATCTCGTGGCGCAGTCGCTGGCGGCGCACGGCGGCTCTCCGCTCGCGGCGACGCTGAAAGGGCGACGGGTTAGCCGCATTGCGGTTCACCCCCTGCGCCAGCGGGAAGGCATCGGGCAACGGCTTATCCTTAGCGCCAGCGGGGAAGATTATCTGTCGGTGAGTTTTGGTTATACCGACGAGCTGTGGCGTTTCTGGCAGCGGTGCGGGTTTGTGCTGGTGCGGATGGGGAGCCATCGGGAAGCCAGCAGCGGCTGCTACACGGCGATGGCGCTGCTGCCGCTGAGCGAGGCCGGGCGTCGGCTGTGCGCGCAGGAACATCACCGTTTATGCCGGGATATGCGCGTCCTGTCGGCCTGGAACGGTGAAAAGATCCCGGTGGACGACGGCTGGGAAGCTACCCTTAATAGTGATGACTGGCGGGAGCTGGCGGGGTTTGCTTTTGCCCATCGCGCGTTTTCAACCTCGGTTGCCGCGCTGACGCGGTTGTTGCTCAATGTTGATATGCCGCTTCCGGCCCTGCGGGGGAAACTAGCAGGGAAAACGGATGAGCTCGGGCGAAAAGCGTTGCTGGCAAAGCTGCGCTCTGAAACCGCGCAAGCGCTTGAAAGCCTTGATTATCCCCGCTGCCAGCAGTTGAAGGAAGCCATTTTGCAATGGCAATTTTTTCAATGACTTCTTCAGTAAAGTGGCATGGTCATTCCCGCCGGGAGGCGTAGAATCCAGGTCATCTATTAAGGAGACCACCATGAAACATGACCATTTTGTTGTTCAAAGCCCTGACAAACCGGCTAAACAGTTACTGCTTCTGTTTCATGGGGTTGGCGATAATGCCGTCAATATGGGGCAGATTGGCAGCTGGTTTGCACCCGTTTTCCCGGAAGCGCTGATTGTCAGCATCGGCGGCGTAGAGCCATGCGGCCCGAACGGGCGCCAGTGGTTCTCGGTTCAGGGCGTGACGGAAGAGAACCGTCAGGCGCGTATCGACGCCATCATGCCGACCTTTATCGACGTCGTCCGCTACTGGCAGCAGCAGAGCGGCGTAGGAGCCGAAGCGACCGCGCTGATTGGCTTCTCGCAGGGGTCAATCATGTCGCTGGAAAGCGTAAAGGCGCAGCCGGGTCTGGTGTCACGGGTGATCGCCTTTAACGGCCGTTTTGCGACGTTACCGACAAGCGCAACCACGCAAACCACGATCCACTTAATCCACGGCGGTGAAGACCGGGTGATTGAGCTCTCGCATGCGGTTGCTGCCCAGGAAGCGCTGATTCGTGAGGGTGGGGATGTGACGCTGGATATCGTTGACGATCTGGGCCACGCCATTGACGACCGCAGCATGCAGTTTGCGCTTGACCATCTGCGCTATACCGTACCGAAGCACTACTTTGATGAAGCGCTCAGCGGCGGTAAGCCGGATGACGATGATATTGTTGAGTTTATGTGATTCTTCCCCCTCTCCCATGGAGAGGGGGAATCGGATCGATTACTTCTTCTGATCCTTCTTCGGCCAGTCGTCGTCATCGTCCCACTTGTCGTTGAAATCACGGTGCGGGGGAAGATCCGGCTTGTTGGCGAGAAATTTTTTATGGTCAACGCGCTTAAGGTCTTTAATCACGTTCAGCAGTACGCCGACCAGAAAAACCAACACCAGAACCCACCAGTACTTTGAAAGCCAATCCATTCGCTATTCCTCTCAGAGCGTTCGTCAGGCGACGATTTGCTCCATAATACGTTGATACATACGGGCCAGCAGTTGTAAATCTGCCGCATTGACACACTCATTTATTTTATGAATGGTTGCGTTCACTGGCCCCAGTTCGACAACCTGAGCACCCATACGGGCGATAAAGCGTCCGTCTGAGGTGCCACCCGTTGTCAGCAGCTGTGGCTTAATTTCATTATAGTGCTCGATGGCGTTCACCACCGCATCCACCAGTTTACCGCGCTGCGTCAGGAACGGCTGGCCGGAAAGCCACCACTCCACGGTGTAACGCAGCTGATATTTTTCCAGCAGGGCGATAACGCGCGCCTTGATCATCTCATCGGTCAGTTCCGTGCTGAAGCGGAAGTTGAACTGGACGACGTAATCCCCCGGGATCACGTTATTGCTGCCGGTCCCGGCCTTGACGTTCGCAATCTGCATGCTGGTCGGCGGGAAGAACTCGTTGCCCTTATCCCACTCAATCGCCACCAGCTCGCTCAGCATTGGCGCGGCGCGGTGGACCGGGTTATCGGCCAGATGCGGATACGCAACGTGCCCCTGAACGCCGTGAATGGTCAGGTTACAGGTCAGCGAGCCACGGCGACCGTTTTTGACGACGTCACCCACCACTTCGGTACTGGACGGCTCACCGACCAGGCAGTAGTCGAGACGCTCGTTGCGTGCCATCAGCGCTTCGACGACCTTCACGGTGCCGTTGTGCGCGCTGGCTTCTTCGTCGGAGGTGATCAAAAACGCGAGACGGTTTTTGTGATTCGGATGCTGCGCCACAAAGCGCTCTGCCGCCACGACCATCGCCGCCAGAGAGCCTTTCATGTCTGCCGCGCCGCGACCAAACAGCATGCCATCGCGAATGGTCGGCTCAAACGGCGGGTTAATCCAGCGATCCGCGTCACCGGCGGGAACGACGTCAGTATGCCCGGCGAAGGCCAGCGTTTCGCCCTGTCCGCGCCACGCCCAGAAGTTCTGGGTATCGCCAAAGTCCATGCGTTCAACGGTAAAACCGATGGCACGCAGGCGTTCAATCATAAGAGCCTGACAACCTGCGTCGTCCGGGCTAAGGGAAGGACGGCGAATAAGCTGCTGAGTCAGCTCAATGACCGGGCATGACATAAACTACACCTCAACGAAAAAAGTCGGAATAAAGGGTTTCACTGAAACCCAGCAGCATAGGCTGCCCTGGCGCGCAGAGCAATGGGCGTTTGATAATTGCCGGCATCTCGAGCATCAGTTTTGCCGCGCTGTCGGCATCGGTGATGCTGGCGCGCAGAGAGTCGTCCAGTTTACGCCAGGTGGTGCCGCGGGTGTTCAGCAGGGCTTCCCAACCCAGTTCGCGAATAGCGCTATGCAGAAATTCTGCATCGAGCCCGTCGGCACGGTAATCGTGGAAGCGGTACTCCACGCTGTTAGCGTCCAGCCAGCGGCGGGCTTTTTTGATGGTGTCGCAATTTTTAATGCCGTACATCACAACCATGGTGAATCCTTTTGATGTTCTGATAATTAAATGTTCAGTAAATTCGAAGATATATCCTTAAGTGGAATATAACACATTCAGGAATTGTCTGGATTAATACGTCTTCTTAATTCGACTCACAACTGTACGCTGAATATTCTTTCATCATTTAAGCATAGATGTCCATTAACTTTAAAAATCCAATAAACTCAGCAAATAAAATAAAACTCACCCGTTCGTAGGGTTATTTCAAAATATTGCTGGCCGTCACAAAAAATTGAGGGCTCTCCGTTCATATTTATCATAAATCCCCGCAGGACGTAGGGTACAATCACAGCAATTGGTTAAATAGTCTTCACAATGATGGTACGTTTTTGTAGAATGCGCATAATAATAAGAGAGGTTGTTATGATTGAACGTGAACTGGGGAACTGGAAAGATTTTATCGAAGGTATGCTTCGTAAATGACATTCAGTAAGAATTGCAAGAGCACTAAAATAAGTAAAATAACCATAGTGTGAATTAATCACACAGTAAAAAGGCGGCCGATAAAGCCGCCTTTTTTTATTTCAACCACTTACTCAGGACGTTCCTTTAGCGGGAAGCGGCGACGCACCAGCACAAAGAACAGCGGAACGAAGTAAATGGCCAGGATGGTGGCCGAAATCATGCCGCCCATCACCCCCGTGCCGACGGCATGCTGGCTGCTGGAACCTGCACCGGTGCTGGTCGCCATCGGCAGTACACCAAAAATAAACGCCAGCGATGTCATCAGGATCGGACGCAGGCGCTGACGGCAGGCGTGCAGCGTGGCGGCCATCAGCTCGTGGCCTTTGGCATTCATCTCGTTAGCAAACTCAACGATCAGAATGGCGTTTTTCGCCGACAGCCCAATGACGGTGAGCAGGCCCACCTGGAAGTAGACATCGTTCTCCAGGCCGCGCATCCACGTTGCGAGCAGCGCACCGATAACCCCAAGGGGCACGACCAGCATGACCGAGAACGGGACCGACCAGCTCTCATACAGGGCGGCAAGGCAGAGGAAGACCACCAGCAGAGAGAGCGCGTAAAGGGCGGGGGCCTGCGCCCCTGAGAGACGCTCCTGGTAAGACATGGCCGTCCACTCGAGACCAAAACCGGCGGGCAGCTGTTGCACCAGTTTTTCCATGGTGTCCATGGCGGTACCGGTGCTGACGCCCGGCGCGGCTTCCCCGACGATTTCAACCGCAGAATAGCCGTTATAGCGTTCCAGGCGTGGCGATCCGCTCTCCCAGTGCGAACTGGCAAAGGCTGAGAACGGCACCATGCCGCCAGCATTATTTCTGACAAACCAGCGGTTAATATCATCCGGCAGCATGCGGAACGGCGCGGCGGACTGGACATACACTTTTTTCACGCGGCCGCGATCCATAAAGTCATTCACATAGCTCGACCCCCACGCCGTTTGCAGGGTGTCGTTGATATCGTTGATCGACACACCCAGCGCCTGCGCCTTTCGCTGATCGATATCCACCTGAAGCTGCGGGCTGTCGTCGAGGCCGTTATGGCGAACGCGGGTCAGGCCGGGATCGTTGCCTGCCAGCGCTAACAGCTTATCGCGTGCCGCCATCAGCGCCGTGTGGCCCGCCCCGGCGTGATCCTGCAGCTCCATATCAAACCCGGCTGAACTGCCCAGGCCGCTTATCGCCGGTGGGCTGCTGGCGAAGACGCGCGCTTCTTTGATGTGCGCAAAGGCTTTTGTCGCACGTTCAATGATGGCAAACGAGGTGCCCGTCCGGGTATCGCGTTCGTCCCAGTCCTTCAGGCGGACAAACATGCGGGCAACGTTCTGCCCGTTTCCGCCCGGGCCGGAACCGACGGTGGAGAAGACCGAGACAACGTTATCTTTCTCTTTGGTGAAGAAATACTGTTCCACTTTCTGCACCACTTTCAGCGTCTGCTGCTGCGTTGCGCCGCTCGGAAGCTGCACCGAGGTGGTGAACATCCCCCGGTCTTCCATCGGCAGGAACGAGGTGGGCAGGTGCAGGAACAGCCACACCATCCCGCCCAGCAGCACAACGTAAATCATCATCCAGCGCAGGCTGCGGTGCAGTACGCGACCCACGGCAGATTCATAGCGCGCGGCGTTGCGGTTGAACATCCGGTTAAACCAGCCGAAGAACCCTTTCTGCCCGTGATGCTCCCCTTTGTGCAGCGGTTTCAGAATGGTGGCGCACAGCGCGGGGGTGAGGATCAGCGCGACCAGCACGGAGAGCACCATCGCCGAGACGATGGTGATCGAGAACTGGCGATAAATCGCCCCGGTGGTGCCGCCAAAGAAGGCCATCGGGATAAAGACGGCCGACAGCACCATCGCAATCCCGACCAGCGCCCCCTGAATTTGCCCCATGGACTTGCGCGTCGCCTGGCGCGGAGAGAGCCCTTCTTCGCTCATAATGCGCTCGACGTTTTCAACCACCACGATGGCATCATCCACCAGAAGGCCGATCGCCAGCACCATCGCAAACATCGTCAGGGTATTAATGCTGTACCCGAAGGCGTAGAGCACCGCAAAGGTCCCCAGCAGCACGACGGGGACGGCAATGGTGGGGATCAGCGTCGCGCGGAAGTTTTGCAGGAACAGGTACATGACCAGGAACACCAGCGCGATGGCTTCGAGTAGAGTCTTCACCACGTCCTCAATGGAGGCTTTTACGAAGGAGGTGGTTTCATAGGCGACTTTGTACTCCAGCCCGTGCGGGAAATACTGCGACAGCTCGTCCAGACGGTCTAACACCAGTTTTGCCGTCGCCATTTCGTTCGCGCCGGAGGCCAGCTTAATCCCCAGACCGGAGGCCTGATTGCCGTTAAAGCGGCTCAGGTAGTCGTATTTCTCCGCCCCCATTTCCACCGTGGCGACATCGCCGAGACGCACTTCCGACCCGTCCTGATTCACGCGCAGGGTGATATTGCGGAACTGGTCCGGTGTCTGCAGCAGGGATTGCGAATTAATGGTGGCGTTCAGGGCTTGCTTATCAACGGAAGGCGTTCCCCCCAGTTGCCCCACGGCAATCTGGGCGTTCTGGGCTTTGATAGCATCCGTCACGTCGGTTGCCGTCATCTGGTAGCTGTTCAGCTTGTTGGGATCGAGCCAGATACGCATGGAGTACTGTGAGCCGTAGGCGTCGATATCCCCGACGCCGTTAATCCGGCTGATGGGATCCTGAATATTACTGGCGACGTAGTCCGCGATGTCCTGTTTATCCATCGAGCCATCTGTCGAGACAAACGCGATGGTCAATATGTTGGTATCGCCGGTTTTACGCACGGTCACGCCCTGGTTTTGCACCGCCTGGGGCAGCTTGCGCATGGCCGACTGCAGCTGGTTTTGGACCTGCTGCACCGCTTCGTCCGGGTCGGTGCCCGCCTTAAAGCTCAGGGTGACCGTCGCCTGTCCCGTGGCGCTGCTTTGTGAGGACATGTACATCAGGTTATCCAGACCCGTCATGTTCTGCTCGATAACCTGCGTCACGGTATTTTCCAGCGTCTGAGCGGACGCGCCGGGGTAGTTTGCGGTGACGCGCACGTTCGGCGGTGCCAGGTCGGGGTATTGCTCAACGGGAAGTGACGTAATCGCCAGGACACCTGTCAGACACAACAGGATGGCAAGCACCCAGGCAAAAATGGGGCGATCGATGAAAAAATTCGCCATGAAAGTGTGACCTCGTTTTGCTGCACGTCATTATTGTTTATTGCCCGCATAACTTTAGCGGTAAGGCCCAGGTCAAACGTGGAGAAATAAAGGAGATAGTGTAAATTATCATGCGCTTTTCCCTGCGCTTCCCTCTTTACCGTTATTTACCCGTTAACGGCGTGGGCGCCGGAAACGTCACGCTGACCAGCGTGCCGCCGTTTTGCGGCTGTGAAAAGTGCAGCACTCCTCCAAGCCGCTGCGCGCGTTCGCGCATAATGTTCAGACCGTAGTGTCCCGGCGGCTCGCTGGCCTCGCCAATCCCGATGCCGTTGTCGCGAATGCTGACGCTGTGCGTACCGTCCGCTGCGGTCACGCAGCTCACGGTGATCTCGCTGGCCTGCGCGTGCTTAATGGCGTTCAACACCGCCTCACGCACGATCTGTAACAGGTGCACCTGCTTTTGCGCGTCGAGCGCCAGCGAGGAGAGGCGGCAGTCGAGATGCAGTTTCGCCTGCGTCTGGCTCTGCAGGACATCGAGTGACTCCTGCAGCGCCGCGGGTAAATTCGCGTGGTTCAACGTCAGGCGGAAGGTGGTCAGCAGCTCGCGCAGCTGCTGCCAGGCGTTGTTCAGCTCGCGGGAGAAGTCGGTAATAATGGCCTGCGCTTGGGTATTTTCTTCCGGCACGGCGCGTTTGAGCAGCGCAAGCTGAATGCGCAGATACGACAGCACCTGCGCCAGCGAATCGTGCAGCTCGCGGGCAATGGTGGCGCGCTCTTCCATCAGCAGCAGCTGCTGGTAATGCTTTTGCGCCTGGTTAAAGTACAGCCCGCGCCCGAGCATGGTCGCCACGCTTCTCATCAGCGGAAGGGGGACGCTGTCCGCCTCGCTTTGCCAGCGCAGCTCGCCGTAGAGCGTGTCCTGCATCAGTACCGGCAGGTTTTGCAGAGGGGTACCCTCAGCCTCCGTCCCTTCGCACAGCCGCCAGTCGTCGCTGGTGCGCAGTTCCAGATAATTCATCTGCGTATAGTCATGGACAATCTGCAGGATATGCCGGAAACAGTGGCTGTCTATCTGGCCGGTATTGAGCGCCTGCGAGCACTTAAACAGCATGTCGAGCTGCTGGTGGGCTTCGTGCAGGTGCCGCGTCTTTTCCGCAACCGAGGCTTCGAGCGAACGGTAGAGTGTATCAAGCTCGGCTGACATGTGGTTAAAGGCGCGCGAAAGCTGGCCCAGCTCGTTCGGCAGGGCACTGTCCGGCGCAGGGGTGGCAAACTCGCCGCGCTCAATGCGTTCGCTGGCCGCCACCAGGTTGTTTAGCGGAAGCACCACCTGGCGACGGATGCGTCGCAGGGTAAACAGCGTCAGCAGCAGGATCCCGAGTGCGCCAGCCAGCGAGAGCAGGGTGACCGTTTGAATTTTATGTTCGGTGTAGTGCTGGAGGGCGAGCACAAAGGCATCAATGCGGCCGACAAAATCCTCAATATTGCGTTGATACCACGCGCTGTCGCCGCGGGCGATATGCGCATCCATCTCCTGCCAGGCCACATGCAGCTGCTGATAGCGTGCTTTCACATTGTCCGGAACGTACCAGCGGTTCAGCTTCTGCAGGGCAGGCGCGCCGAGCGTCTGTTGCCAGCTCTCGCGATGTGCCGAAAGGGAAGGGCTGTTGCGCTGCATCTCGTAGCCCAGACGATAGCTCTGCATGCGCAGTGAGCCAGCGATGTTGATGGCTTCGGCATCGCGCTGGCTGCTGGCCAGCGTCAGCAACGCGACGGTGCTGCTGAGCACGGATAGGGCAATGATCGAAAAGAAAGCCCAGGCAAGGCTTCCGGAAACGGGTCGTTTAACGGTCACAGAACGGCTCTCTGAATAAAATTGATCTGCCACAGGTTCACTGGAAATAATTGGGCGCTTCTGGCATTTGAACATTGCCCGAACGCACCGTGATGCGTAAATACCATACTCTTATAAAGAGAAAGGTTATTGAACCAAAAACAGGTGTGGTTATGAATCGTTTTATTATGGCTAACAGCCAGCAGTGCATTGGGTGTCGCGCCTGCGAAGTCGCCTGCGTGATGGCGCACAACGGTGAGCAGCATGCCCTGAGCGAGCACCATTTTCATCCCCGTATCACGGTCCTGAGATCCGGCGAGAAGAGCCACCCCGTGACCTGTCATCATTGCGAAAATGCACCCTGCGCGCAAAGCTGCCCGAACGGCGCCATCAGCAAATGCGATGACAGCGTACAGGTGAATCAACAAAAATGCATCGGCTGTAAGGCCTGCGTGGTGGCCTGCCCGTTTGGCACGATGGAGATTATCGTCACTCCGCTCGACAATGGCAGCGTGAAGGCCTCGGCGAATAAATGCGATCTCTGTCTGACGCGTCCACACGGCCCGGCCTGTATCGAAAATTGCCCGGCGGATGTCCTCTCCCTGGCGACGCCCGCCGCGCTGGAAAACCTGGCGAAATCGCGCCGACAGCGCACGGCCTGCCTGGAGGCGCAGCCCTGGCATGGTGCCGAGGCCGTCAGCGTGGACGCGCCGCGTACCAAACTGCAGCAGATGCAAACGACCCCGCCCCGCGGCGAGCCCGACAAGCTGGCTGGCGCAGAGCGCGTGGGCCATTTTAACGAAATTTACCTGCCGTTCCGGGCCGAACAGGCCGCCCGCGAGGTGTCGCGCTGCCTGAAGTGCGGAGAGCACAGCATTTGCGAATGGACCTGCCCGCTGCACAACCACATCCCGCAGTGGATTGAGCGCCTCAACGCGGGGGATATCACCGGCGCGGCCGAGCTTTCTCATCAGACCAACTGTTTACCTGAAATTACCGGTCGCGTCTGCCCGCAGGACCGGCTATGCGAGGGAGCCTGCACGCTTCGTGACGCGGCGGGGGCCGTGACGATCGGCAACATCGAGCGCTACATCTCCGATCGGGCGCTGGCGATGGGCTGGCGGCCGGATATGTCCGCCGTCACGCCGTCAGGTAAACGTGTCGCGATTGTCGGCGCGGGGCCCGCCGGGCTGGCGTGCGCCGACGTGCTGGCGCGCCGCGGCGTGAGCGTGACGGTCTATGACCGGCATCCGGAGATCGGCGGTTTGCTGACCTTTGGCATCCCGGCATTTAAGCTCGATAAATCGCTGCTCGCGCGGCGCAGAGAGATCTTTACCGCGATGGGGATCCGCTTCGAGCTGAACTGCGAGGTGGGCCAGGACGTGTCGATGTCGCAGCTCAAGAGCGATTACGACGCCCTGTTTATTGGCGTGGGTACCTATCGTTCGATGAAGGCGGGTATCCCGAACGAGGATGCGCCAGGGGTCTACGACGCGCTGCCTTTCCTGGTGGGCAACACGCGGCATGTTATGGGGCTGGAGGCGACGGCCAGCGAGCCGTTCATCGACACCCGTGGCCTGAACGTGGTGGTGCTGGGTGGAGGCGATACCGCGATGGACTGCGTCCGCACGGCGTTACGTCACGGCGCGGCGACGGTCACCTGCGCCTATCGTCGGGATGAGGCCAACATGCCGGGCTCGAAGAAAGAGGTGCAGAACGCCAGAGAAGAGGGGGCGTCATTTGAGTTTAACGTCCAGCCGGTTGAGCTGACGCTGGATCCGAACGGTAAGGTCAACGGTATCCGGATGCTGCGTACCGCGCTCGGTGAGCCGGATGCGCAGGGGCGTCGTCGGCCCGTTCCGGTGGCGGGCAGCGAGTTTGTGATGGCCGCGGATGCAGTCATCATGGCGTTTGGCTTTAATCCGCACGCGATGCCGTGGCTGCAGGCGCAGGGTGTCGAAACGGATGACTGGGGGCGGATCGTGGCCTCGGTCGAGAGCCGCTACCGCTATCAGACAACCAACCCGCAAATCTTCGCCGGGGGCGATGCGGTACGCGGCGCGGATCTGGTCGTCACCGCGATGGCGGAAGGGCGTCATGCCGCGCAGGGGATACTCGACTGGCTGGGAGTTGATGTACCACAACATCATTAATCCGGCGGACGACAAAGCGGGATTCACGGCGTAGTATAGGACGACTCATTGTGCCGTGGAGCCCGTATGACCCTGAAAATTGACGTTATCAAAGACAAAATTCTCTCTGAAAACTACTTTGTCCTGCGTAACATTACCTATGATCTTACACGTAACAACGGTGAAGTGATCCGCCACAAGCGCGAGGTCTATGACCGTGGTAACGGAGCAACCATCCTGCTCTATAACCGTGAAAAGCAGAGCGTGGTGCTGATCCGTCAGTTCAGGGTGGCAACATGGGTCAATGGCAATCCTGACGGACGTCTGATTGAAACCTGCGCGGGCCTGCTCGATGACGATGAGCCGGAAGTCTGCATCCGCAAAGAGGCCGTCGAAGAGACCGGCTTTGAAGTGGGCGAGGTCAAAAAGGTCTTCGAGCTGTACATGTCCCCGGGCGGCGTGACGGAAATTGTCCATTTCTTTATTGCTGAATACAGCGACGCACAGCGCACGCACCGGGGCGGTGGCGTAGAGGATGAAGATATCGACGTGCTGGAGCTTCCTTTTGCCCGAGCGCTGGAGATGGTGCGTTCAGGCGAAATCAGGGATGGTAAAGCGGTGATATTGCTGCAGTATTTACAGACAACCGGGCTGATGAACACCCCTTTCGAACGGATATAGCCTGTTTTTCAGGTATATCTGATAAATCCGATTGAGCAACCCCGGCGTGAACACGAAGATACTGCCCTGTTATGCGTTTTCGTTCCGGGATTGTGTCATTCATGCGCTACAGCGTCTTTTTATTTTCCCTGTTTTGTGTGCTCCTCGCGCCGCAGGTGCGGGCTGCACCCGCGCAGCAAGCCTTCTCTGACTGGCAGGTGACCTGCAATAACCAGAACTTTTGCCTTGCCCGCAACACGGGCGAACACCGCGGTCTGGTCATGACGCTCACCCGGAGCGCCGGGGCGAAAACGGATGCCACGCTGCGTATCGATCTCGGCGGTCTTGATACCCCCTCCGTGAAAGAGCCGGATATTGCCCCGCGGCTGCTGCTGGATAATGTTCCCCTGAAGCTCGACAAACAGCGCTGGCAGCTCACCCCCTGGCATCTGAAAACGGACGATGCGACCACCATCACCGCCTTTCTGAAAAACATCCAGGAAGGAAAAGCCCTGACTCTGCGAGGCGGTAAGCAGGTGATTTCACTGGCCGGTCTGAAAGCCGCGCTGCTGTTCATTGATGCCCAGCAAAAGCGCGTTGGCAGCGAAACCGCGTGGATCAAGAAAGGTGACGATCCGCCGTTAAGCGTGCCGCCCGCACCTGCCCTGAAAAAGGTGGCGATCGTTAATCCTACCCCAACACCGCTTTCCCACGCTGAACTGAACGATCTGCTGGATTATGGTACCGGCAGGATGAACAGCAGCCAGTGCTCGCTGGATCCTAACCGTCGCGAAGTGCGCGTCACCGCGTTAACCGATGACAAAGCGCTGCTGATCGTCAGCTGCGAGGCGGGGGCCTATAACACGGTCGATCTGGCGTGGCTGGTGTCACGTAAAAAACCGTTCTCTGCCCGCAGCGTGAGGCTGCGTCTGCCGTTTACGCCGTCAAGCGACAGCAGCGAAATCGAGTTGATGAACGCCAGCTTTGATGAAAAGACGCGTGAGCTGACCACGCTCTCGCTGGGGCGCGGTATGGGGGATTGTGGGATCCAGACGCGCTGGCGGTTTGACGGCCAGCGTTTCCGCCTGGTGCGCTATGCCGAGGAACCCAGCTGTGATAACTGGAATGGGCCAGACGCCTGGCCCACGCTGTGGATCACGCGGTAGCTTTTTGCCGGGTGGCGCTGTCGCTTACCCGGCCTACGGTTTGGTGGTTTTGTAGGCCGGGTAAGGCGTAGCCGCCACCCGGCAACGCAGACCGCACTAAATCACGCTCAGCGCCTTCTCTACCACGTTCTCAACGGTAAAGCCAAAGTACGGGAACAGCTTGTCGGCAGGGGCGGACTCACCGTAGCCCCGCATCCCAACAATCGCCCCTTTGAGCCCGACATACTTGTACCAGTAGTCGGCAATACCGGCCTCCACCGCCACGCGCGCCGCGACGTTAGAGGGCAGCACCGATTCCCGGTACGCTTCGTCCTGGGCGTCAAAGATATCCGTTGAGGGCAGGGACACCACGCGCACCGCGTGGCCTTCGGCGGTCAGTTTTTCCGCCGCTTTTACCGTGATTTCCACCTCGGAACCGGTCGCAATCAGGATCACGTCCGGCTTGCCGCCGCTGTCTTTCAGGGTATAGCCGCCGCGGGCAATGTTTTTCACCTGCTCCGGCGTGCGCTCAATCTGCGTCAGGTTCTGGCGTGACAGGATCAGCGCCGTCGGGCCGTTATGGCGTTCTACCGCCAGCTTCCAGCCCACCGCCGCTTCGACCTGATCGCAGGGACGCCAGGTGCTGAAGTTGGGCGTTAAACGCAGGCTCGCCAGCTGTTCCACCGCCTGGTGGGTGGGACCGTCTTCTCCCAGACCGATGGAGTCGTGGGTATAGACCATAATCTGCCGCGCCTTCATCAGCGCTGCCATGCGCGCCGCGTTACGGGCGTACTCGACAAACATCAGGAAGGTGGCGGTGTAGGGCACGAAGCCGCCGTGATGGGCGATGCCGTTGGCGATCGCGGTCATCCCGAACTCGCGCACGCCGTAGTGGATATAGTTCCCGGCAATATCCTCCTTCAGCGATTTCGAGCCCGACCAGATGGTCAGGTTACTCGGTGCCAGGTCCGCCGAGCCGCCCAGCAGCTCAGGAAGGAGAGGGCCAATCGCATTCAGGGTGTTTTGCGACGCCTTACGGGTGGCGATTTTTGCCGGGTTGGACTGCAGGTTTTCAATCAGCGCCTGGGTTTTATCGTCCCAGTCCTCCGGCAGACCGCCGCTCATGCGCCGGGAAAACTCGGCGGCCAGTTCCGGGTACGCTTTTTTGTAGGCGGCGAATTTCTCGTTCCAGGCCTGCTGGGCTTTCTCACCGTCTTCACGGGCATCCCACGCCCGGTAGATCTCTTTCGGGATCTCAAACGGCGGGTATTTCCAGCCCAGCTTCTGCCGGGTCAGCGCCACTTCTTCGTCACCCAGCGCCGCGCCGTGCGCCTCTTCTTTGCCCGCCTTGTTCGGCGAGCCGAAGCCGATAACCGTGCGGCAGATAATCAGGGACGGTTTGTCCTTCACGCTCTGCGCTTCCTGAATCGCTTTTTTCACCGCCTCAGGATCGTGGCCGTCGATCTCGTGCACTACGTGCCAGTGGTAGGCCTCGAAGCGTTTTGCCGTGTCGTCGGTGAACCAGCCCTCGGTTTCCCCGTCGATGGAGATGCCGTTGTGATCGTAGAAGCCAATCAGCTTGCCGAGCCCCAGGGTGCCCGCCAGGGAGCAGACCTCATGGGAAATCCCCTCCATCAGGCAGCCGTCACCCATAAACACGTAGGTGTAGTGATCGACAATCTCGTGGTCCGGCTGGTTGAACTGTGCCGCCAGCGTACGCTCGGCAATCGCCAGCCCGACCGCATTTGCCAGCCCCTGACCGAGCGGCCCGGTGGTGGTCTCCACGCCCGGCGTATAGCCGATCTCCGGGTGACCCGGGGTTTTAGAGTGCAGCTGGCGGAAGTTTTTCAGCTCCTCAAGTGGCAGATCGTAACCGGACAGGTGCAGCAGGCTGTAGAGCAGCATCGAGGCGTGGCCGTTGGAGAGAATAAAGCGGTCACGGTCGTACCAGGTGGGATCGTTAGGGTTGTGCTTCAGGAAGTCGTTCCACAGGACTTCGGCAATATCGGCCATGCCCATCGGTGCGCCGGGATGGCCAGAATTGGCTTTCTGCACGGCATCCATGCTGAGGGCGCGGATGGCATTGGCGAGCTCTTTACGGGACATAGTTCACTCCGTGGCAAGGTTAAAGTTTGGCAGCGAGAAGATCTTCAAGTTTGCGCTGGTCGACGGCGAACAGGCGGATACCTTCCGCCAGTTTTTCCACGGCCATGGCGTCCTGATTGTGCTCCCAGTGGAATTCGGCTTCGGTCATGGCTTTCGGTTTTGGCAGAACGGTAGAGGTGGGGATCAGCTTGCGGATGACCGTCTCTTCTTTATCCTGTAGCTCCTGGAGCAGGTTAGGGGAGATGGTCAGGCGGTCGCAGCCCGCCAGGGCGAGGATCTGCTCGGTACGGCGGAAGCTGGCCCCCATCACGATAGTTTCGTAGCGATGCTGCTTGTAGTAGTCGTAGATATTGCGAACCGATTTCACGCCCGGGTCCTCATCCACCACGTACGGATCCATCGGCTGTTTCGCCTGGTACCAGTCGTAGATGCGGCCAACAAACGGTGACACCAGGAACACGCCCGCTTCGGCACAGGCGCGCGCCTGGGCAAAGGAGAACAGCAGCGTCAGGTTGCAGTGAATTCCCTCTTTTTCCAGCACCTCTGCCGCGCGGATGCCTTCCCAGGTCGACGCCAGCTTGATCAGAATGCGTGATTTATCGATCCCCTGCTCCTGGTAGAGTTCCACCAGGCGGCGAGCCTTGTTGATGCTCTTTTCTTTATCGAACGAGAGGCGGGCGTCAACTTCGGTCGAGACGCGTCCCGGAATGCTTTTAAGAATTTCCGCACCAAAATTAACTGCCAGCTTGTCGCTGGCTTCGGCGACCTGCTGTTCCTGCGTCTTCCCGCGCTGTTTTCCGTAGGCAATGGCGTCATCAATCAGATGACTAAAATGGGTAAGCCCGGCTGCCTTGAGCAGTAGCGAAGGGTTGGTGGTCGCATCCTCCGGCTGATAGTGGCGAATCGACTCGATATCGCCGCTGTCTGCCACCACCGTGGTGAATTGTTTGATGCCGTCTAGCTGGTTCATAAATGATTACTCCTTGGAAATAAAAGCGTTAGCTGAGTGCGTTAGTTCACACTTCTGAGAAAATCATGATGGACTTAACAAAAAAGCATAGCAGACGGGGGAGGCATTGCTTTTGAGACGGGTAACATGGCTGTTATAAATTGATAACAATTTTTAATGTGTGATGGTGAGAGTTTGGCAGCCTTCAAAGTTTAGGAGGCGGCCTGAGGCGATACTAGGCGGCACACCAGGGTGTGCAACCGGATCGTTTTCGTCACCCTTTTGACCGATACGTGAAAGGAAAAATAAGATGGATGAGCAGTTGAAACAGAGTGCCCTCGATTTTCACGAGTTCCCTGTCCCGGGCAAAATTCAGGTCTCCCCAACCAAGCCGCTGGCGACACAGCGCGATCTGGCGCTGGCCTACTCGCCGGGCGTGGCGGCCCCGTGTCTGGAAATCGAAAAAGATCCGCTGGCGGCCTATAAATACACCGCGCGCGGCAACCTTGTCGCCGTGATCTCTAACGGCACGGCGGTACTGGGGCTCGGTAACATCGGCGCGCTGGCCGGTAAGCCGGTGATGGAAGGCAAGGGGGTGCTGTTCAAGAAATTCGCCGGTATCGACGTGTTTGATATCGAGGTGGACGAGCTCGATCCTGACAAATTCATCAACGTGGTGGCCGCGCTGGAGCCGACCTTCGGCGGGATCAACCTGGAAGACATCAAAGCGCCGGAATGTTTCTATATCGAGCAGAAGCTGCGCGAGCGTATGAACATTCCCGTGTTCCATGACGACCAGCACGGAACGGCCATTATCAGCACCGCCGCCATTCTCAACGGCCTGCGCGTGGTAGAGAAAAATCTCTCCGACGTGCGCATGGTGGTCTCCGGCGCTGGCGCCGCGGCCATCGCCTGTATGAACCTGCTGGTGGCGCTGGGTATGCAGAAACACAACATTGTGGTCTGCGACTCCAAGGGCGTGATTTACAAAGATCGCGAGCCGAACATGGCGGAAACCAAAGCGGCGTATGCGGTAGAAGACGACGGCAAGCGCACGCTTGAGGACGTGATTGACGGCGCGGATATCTTCCTCGGCTGCTCGGGTCCGAAAGTGCTGACCCAGGAGATGGTGAAGAAGATGGCGCGCGCGCCGATGATCCTGGCCCTGGCGAACCCTGAGCCGGAAATTCTGCCGCCGCTGGCGAAAGCGGTGCGTGAAGACGCCATTATCTGCACCGGGCGTTCCGACTACCCGAACCAGGTGAACAACGTGCTCTGCTTCCCGTTCATCTTCCGCGGCGCGCTGGACGTCGGCGCGACGGCGATCAACGAAGAGATGAAGCTGGCCGCGGTGCACGCCATTGCGGAGCTGGCCCACGCCGAGCAGAGTGAAGTGGTTGCCTCAGCCTATGGCGATCAGGATCTGAGCTTTGGCCCGGACTACATCATTCCAAAACCGTTCGACCCGCGTCTGATTGTCAAAATTGCCCCTGCGGTGGCAAAAGCGGCGATGGATTCCGGCGTGGCGACGCGTCCGATTGAAGACTTCGACGCTTACGTCGATAAGCTCACCGAGTTTGTCTATAAAACCAACCTGTTCATGAAGCCGATCTTCTCTCAGGCGCGCGCCGACGCGAAGCGCGTGGTGCTGGCGGAAGGGGAAGAGGCGCGCGTGCTGCACGCCACCCAGGAGCTGATCACCTTAGGCCTGGCGAAACCGATCCTGATTGGTCGTCCGAGCGTGATTGAAATGCGTATCCAGAAACTGGGCCTGCAGATTAAGCCGGGCGTCGACTTCGAGATCGTCAACAACGAATCCGATCCGCGCTTCAAAGAGTACTGGAGCGAATACTACGCGATCATGAAGCGCCGTGGGATCACCCAGGAGCAGGCGCAGAAAGCCGTCATCAGCAACACCACGGTGATCGGCGCGATCATGGTGCATCGCGGCGAGGCGGATGCGCTGATTTGCGGCACCATTGGCGATTACCACGAGCACTTTAGCGTGGTGCAGGAGATCTTCGGTTATCGAGACGGCGTCCATACCGCCGGGGCGATGAACGCCCTGCTGCTGCCGAGCGGGAACACCTTTATCGCTGACACCTACGTTAACGACGATCCGACCCCGGACGAGCTGGCGGAGATCACCGTGATGGCCGCCGAGACCGTGCGCCGCTTTGGTATCGAGCCGAAGGTGGCGCTGCTGTCGCACTCTAACTTCGGTTCGTCCAAATCAGCGGCGGCGTGCAAAATGCGTGAGACGCTGGCGCTGGTGCGCGAGCGCGCGCCGGAGCTGATGATTGACGGGGAAATGCACGGTGATGCCGCGCTGGTGGAGAGCATCCGCAACGAACGTATGCCTGACAGCCCGCTGAAAGGATCGGCAAACATCCTGATTATGCCGAATGTGGAAGCGGCGCGTATCAGCTACAACCTGCTGCGCGTCTCCAGCTCTGAAGGGGTGACCGTAGGACCGGTGCTGATGGGCGTGGCGAAGCCGGTGCATGTGTTAACGCCGATTGCCTCCGTGCGCCGTATCGTGAATATGGTGGCGCTGGCGGTGGTTGAGGCGCAGACGCAGCCGCTGTAAGCGTTGTGAGTCGGGTAGCGCGTTCGCTTACCCGACCTACGGGTTGAGCAGGCCGGATAAGCGCAGCGCCATCCGGCAGTTAAACCCAGTCGCGTACTTTAAGGAACTCACTCAAGGCAGCCTCCGGGCTGCCTTCTTTTGGCTCGTAGCAGTACTCCCAGCGCACCAGCGGCGGCATCGACATCAGAATCGACTCCGTGCGCCCGCCGGTCTGCAGGCCAAACAGCGTCCCGCGATCCCATACCAGGTTGAACTCCACGTAGCGCCCGCGACGGTAGAGCTGGAACTCGCGCTCGCGCACGCCATAGCTGGTGTCTTTACGGCGTTCGACGATGGGCAGGTACGCGTCGGTATAGCCTTCGCCCACCGCGCGCATAAAGCTAAATGCGGTATCAAAATCAGGCGTGTTGAGATCGTCAAAGAACAGCCCGCCGATGCCGCGCTGCTCGTCGCGGTGCTTCAGGTAAAAGTAGTCATCGCACCACTTTTTAAATTTCGGGTAAATGTCTTCGCCAAACGGCAGGCAAAGATCCCGCGCGGTGCTGTGCCAGTGCACGGCATCCTCTTCGAAGCCGTAGTAGGGCGTCATGTCGAAACCGCCGCCAAACCACCAGACCGGATCGGCCCCCGCTTTTTCCGCAATGAAAAAGCGCACGTTGGCATGGCTGGTCGGCACAAACGGATTGTGCGGATGCACCACCAGCGAAACGCCCATCGCTTCGAAGCTGCGGCCCGCAAGCTCGGGACGATGTGCCGTCGCAGACGCGGGCATCGCGTCGCCATGAACGTGGGAAAAATTCACGCCCGCTTGTTCGAAGATGCCGCCGTTACGCAGCACGCGGCTACGCCCGCCGCCGCCGGCTTCGCGCTGCCAGTTGTCTTCCTGAAATTCTCCGCCGTCAGCGGCGGCCAGTTTCTGGCAAATTTCGTCCTGCAGCTGCAGCAGGAAGGTTTTGACCAGTTGAGCATTGGGTTTCATCAGCGTTTCCTGGAGTGCGCTTTTTGGTTATCAAACCAGTTGAAGTAACTGATAATGCCGGAGGCGATGGCGTTGGCGATCTTCTGACGAAACGCCGTAGTGCCGAGGAGTCGCTCCTCTTCCGGGTTGGTAATGAACGACGTTTCCACCAGCACGGACGGGATAGACGGTGATTTCAACACCACAAACGCCGCCTGTTCGGTGCTCCTGCTGTGCAGGCGATGCACTGGCTTAATCTTCTTCAGGATGTGCGAGCCGAGCGTCAGGCTGTTTTTGATCGTATCCGTCTGCACGAGGTCGAACAGCACCTGCTGTAGCAGGTGGTCTTTGTCGGTGGCTTTTTTCCCGGCGACTTCATCCGCCCGGTTCTCGCGGTCGGAGAGGTATTTTGCCATGGCGCTACTGGCGCCGCGGTTGGACAGCGCAAACACCGAGGCACCGGCGGCAGACGGGTTGGTAAAGCCGTCCGCGTGAATCGACATAAACAGATCCGCCCCGTGCTGGTGGGCGATCTCTACGCGATCGTACAGCGGAATAAAGGTGTCGCCAGAGCGCGTTAGACGCGCGTCAATGCCGTTGCTGCGTAAAATCGCCCGCACATTTTTTGCAATTGCCAGCACGACGTGTTTTTCTTTCGACCCGTTTTTGCCGATGGCGCCGGTATCAATACCGCCGTGGCCCGGGTCGAGCATCACCAGACGCTTTGCGCCCGGCTTTTTGGTTTTCGGTTTGCTGTGTCCGTTACTGGTTTTAAGCGTGCTCTCGTCTTTTGCCTGAGCCTGCTTTGCGATGCCCGTTAACGTTAAGGCCGCCAGCCCCGCTTTGAGAACCTGACGACGCGATGTGAGTGCTTTTAATGGTTTGAATGTGCTCATGCGGCCTGAATACTAAAAAAAGGGGTCCTGGTGTTATATCGTATCGCGTTTAGCGTTACGACAGTCCTTATTGAGAATTGTTTTACTTTTCATTTCAATACGTGACAAAGTGACATTATGCCAAATTTTGGCGAGATTTTCCCCGGTTATTGGCTAAAGGCGTGGTTCGCGCCATAATCACTGTTTTTAAACCCGAAAAGGCGGTTAATACCATGGAGATACGCGTTTTTCGCCAGGAAGATTTCGAAGAGGTGATCACCCTTTGGGAGCGCTGCGATCTGCTGCGTCCGTGGAACGATCCGGAAATGGATATCGAACGTAAGGTGAATCACGACGTCAGTCTGTTTCTGGTTGCGGAAGTCAATGGCGAGGTTGTGGGGACGGTGATGGGCGGTTATGACGGCCATCGCGGCTCGGCCTATTATCTGGGCGTCCATCCGGAATACCGTGGTCGCGGTATTGCCAATGCGCTGCTCAACCGGCTCGAGAAGAAGCTGATCGCCCGCGGCTGTCCGAAAATCCAGATCATGGTGCGGGAAGATAACGACGTGGTGCTGGGCATGTATGAACGCCTGGGCTACGTACACGCTGACGTGCTGAATTTAGGAAAGCGTCTCATCGAAGATGAAGAGTACTGAGATCCATCCGGCAGATTATGACGCGCAGGGTCGCGTCAGGCTGCCCTTTTTATTCTGGTGCGTTCTGCTGCTTCAGGCCCGCACCTGGGTGCTGTTTGTGATGGCCGCCGCGTCGCGCGGGCAGGGCGACACGCTGCTAAATCTCTTTTATCCCGATCACGATGCCTTCTGGCTCGGCTTGCTGCCGGGCGTACCGGCGGTGGTGGCTTTCTTGTGCAGCGGTCGGCGGCACGTAATCCCGCGCTTGTGGCGCGCGCTTCGCGGGCTGCTGATCCTTGCCCAAATTGCGCTGCTCTTCTGGCAGCCGGTACTCTGGTGGTACGGTGAACCGCTGACGGGCATCGGCGTTGCGCTGGTGGTTGCCGATATCGTGGCGCTGCTGTGGCTGCTGACCAACCCACGTCTTCGCGCCTGTTTTGTGCCTCAGGATGATTAATCCGGCACTTTTTGCCGATGTCGCACTCCAACAAGCGTTGATTTAACACGTAAGGACGTTTCAATGAAATCGCTGCGTTTAGTTTTATGCGCTCTTCCGCTGGCATTGACCGGCTGTTCGACGCTCTCCTCCATTAACTGGTCTGCTGCGTATCCGTGGAACTGGTTTGGCTCATCAACGGAAGTGACCGAGCAGGGCGTGGGGAAAATTACCGCCGCGACGGCGCTGGATCAGAATGCTATTCAGGATGCGCTCAGCAGTGACTACCGCCTGCGCAGCGGCATGAAAACAGAGAATGGTAATATTGTTCGCTATTACGAGGCGCTGAAGGGCGACAAGCTGGCGCTGGCGATCAACGGTGACAAAGGCACGGTAAACCGGATCGCGGTGATGGATGAAGATATTCCGACCGCCAGCGGCGTGAAGGTCGGGACGCCGTTTAGCGATCTTTATAAGCAGGCCTTTGGCAACTGCACCAGCGTGCCATCCGACGATGAAGTGGCGGTGGAGTGTAAGGCGGAAGGCAGCCAGCACATCAGCTATGTTTTTACCGGCACCTGGAGCGGCCCGGAAGGGTTGATGCCGTCTGACGACACCCTGAAGAGCTGGAAGGTGAGCAAAATACTCTGGAAGCAGTAATTTGCGTCTGAACAAACCGCCTCGCTGAAATCCGGGTATAATAGCCGCCATCAATGCCACGCTGACGTGGCATCTTTATTTCAGGAGGAGCGATGTCTCAGGTTCAGAGTGGCATTTTGCCAGAACATTGCCGCGCGGCGATTTGGATTGAAGCCAATGTCAAAGGGGACGTGGATGCCCTGCGTGCGGCCAGCAAAGCGTTTATTGATAAACTGGTGACCTTCCAGGCCAAATTCCCGGAAGCCCACCTCGGCGCCGTTGTTGCGTTTGGCAATAACGTCTGGCGTCAGCTGAGCGGCGGTGAAGGGGCAGAAGAGCTGAAGGACTTCATTCCTTACGGCAAAGGCCTGGCACCTGCGACCCAGTACGACGTGCTGATCCACATCCTTTCTCTGCGTCACGACGTGAACTTCTCCGTTGCCCAGGCGGCGGTGGCGGCCTTTGGCGACAGCATCGAGGTGCAGGAAGAGGTTCACGGTTTCCGCTGGGTAGAAGAGCGCGATCTGAGCGGCTTTGTCGACGGAACGGAAAACCCGGCGGGTGAAGAGACGCGTCGTGAAGTCGCGGTTATCAAAGACGGCGTGGACGCGGGCGGAAGCTACGTGTTCGTGCAGCGCTGGGAGCATAACCTCAAGCAGCTTAACCGCATGAGCGTGCATGACCAGGAGATGATGATTGGCCGTACGAAAGAAGCTAACGAAGAGATCGACGGCGATGACCGTCCGGTCACCTCGCACCTGAGCCGCGTTGACCTCAAGGAAGACGGCAAAGGGCTGAAGATTGTCCGCCAGAGTCTGCCGTACGGTACCGCAAGCGGTACGCACGGCCTCTACTTCTGCGCCTACTGCGCGCGCCTGCATAACATTGAACAGCAGTTGCTGAGCATGTTCGGCGATACCGACGGCAAGCGCGACGCCATGCTGCGCTTCACCAAACCGGTGACCGGCGGCTACTACTTCGCGCCGTCCGTCGAGCGTCTGCTGGCGCTGTAAACCGCTTTCCATACGTAGGCCGGGTAAGCGTTAGCGCCACCCGGCAATTTTCCCCGCTCCTTATTCCCTTTTCTGCTTCTAAATCACCAAACGGTATATAAAACCGTTACTGCTTTCATCACCGTTATAAATATTATGACTATAAGATAGTCATCACATTTATAAGGGTGCGCAATGGCCGTTACTGTACTGAAAAAAGGAACTCTGGCGCTGGCAGGTTTACTGCTGGTGGCACAGGCGCAGGCGACTGAACTGTTGAACAGTTCGTATGACGTCTCCCGCGAGCTGTTTGCCGCCCTTAACCCCCCGTTCGAACAGCAGTGGGCGAAAGACAATAACGGCGACAAGCTGACCATCAAGCAGTCTCACGCCGGGTCGTCCAAGCAGGCGCTGGCCATCCTTCAGGGGCTGAAAGCGGATGTGGTGACCTACAACCAGGTGACTGACGTGCAGATCCTGCACGACAAAGGCAAGCTCATCCCGGCGGACTGGCAGAGCCGTCTGCCGAACAATAGCTCGCCGTTCTACTCCACCATGGGTTTCCTGGTGCGTAAGGGCAATCCGAAGAATATCCACGACTGGAGCGATCTGGTGCGTTCCGACGTGAAGCTGATCTTCCCGAACCCAAAAACCTCCGGTAACGCGCGTTACACCTATTTAGCGGCGTGGGGCGCGGCGGACAAGGCTGACGGTAACGATAAAGCCAAAACCGAGCAGTTCATGACCCAGTTCCTGAAAAACGTCGAAGTGTTTGATACCGGCGGCCGCGGGGCGACCACGACCTTCGCAGAGCGCGGCCTGGGCGATGTGCTGATCAGCTTTGAGTCGGAAGTGAACAACATCCGCAAGCAGTATGAAGCGCAGGGCTTTGAGGTGGTTATCCCGAAAACCAACATTCTGGCCGAATTCCCGGTCGCATGGGTGGATAAAAACGTGCAGGCGAACGGTACCGAGAAAGCGGCAAAAGCCTATCTCAACTACCTGTACAGCCCTCAGGCGCAGGCCATCATTACCGATTACTACTACCGCGTAAACAACCCGGACGTGATGAACAAGCTGAAAGATAAGTTCCCGCAGACCGCGCTGTTCCGCGTGGAAGACCATTTCGGCTCATGGCCAGACGTGATGAAAACGCATTTTGCCAGCGGCGGTGAGTTAGACAAACTGCTGGCGGCGGGGCATAAGTAATGTTTGCAGTCTCGACCAAACGCGTGCTGCCGGGCTTTACCTTAAGCCTCGGGACCAGCCTGCTGTTCGTCTGCCTGATTCTGCTGTTGCCGCTCAGCGCGCTGGTGATGCAGCTTGCGCAGATGAGCTGGGCGCAGTACTGGGACGTGATCACCAACCCGCAGGTGGTGGCGGCCTATAAGGTGACGCTGCTGTCGGCGTTTGTCGCCTCCATTTTTAACGGCGTGTTCGGCCTGCTGATGGCGTGGATCCTGACCCGCTATAGCTTCCCGGGCCGCACGCTGCTTGACGCCCTGATGGATCTGCCGTTTGCGCTGCCGACGGCGGTCGCGGGCTTAACCCTCGCGTCGCTCTTCTCCGTGAACGGGCTGTACGGCGAGTGGCTGGCGAAATTTGACATCAAGGTGACCTACACCTGGCTTGGTATCGCGGTGGCGATGGCCTTTACCAGCATCCCGTTTGTGGTGCGTACCGTGCAGCCGGTGCTGGAAGAGTTAGGTCCGGAATACGAAGAAGCGGCGGAAACGCTGGGCGCCACGCGCTGGCAGAGCTTCCGCAAAGTGGTGCTGCCTGAACTGTCTCCGGCGCTGATGGCGGGCGTCGCGCTGTCGTTTACCCGCAGCCTCGGCGAGTTTGGCGCGGTGATTTTTATCGCCGGGAACATCGCCTGGAAAACGGAAGTGACCTCGCTGATGATATTCATTCGCCTGCAGGAGTTTGATTATCCGGCGGCGAGCGCGATCGCTTCGGTGATCCTCGCGGCATCGCTGCTGCTGCTGTACTCGATTAACACTCTGCAAAGTCGCTTTGGTCGACGTGTGGTAGGTCACTGATGGCGGAAGTTACGCAATTGAAGCGATACGATGCGCCCCGCATCAACTGGGGTAAATGGTTTCTGATTGGGGCGGGCGTGCTGGTTTCCGCCCTCATTCTCGTCGTGCCGACGATTTATATCTTCGTTCAGGCGTTCAGCAAGGGCCTGATGCCCGCGCTGGAAAACCTGGCGAACCCGGATATGCTGCACGCCATCTGGCTGACCGTGCTGATTGCCCTGATCACCGTCCCGGTGAACCTGGTGTTCGGTACCCTGCTGGCGTGGCTGGTGACGCGCTTTAATTTCCCGGGACGTCAGCTGCTGCTGACCCTGCTGGATATTCCGTTTGCCGTGTCGCCGGTGGTGGCGGGCCTGGTGTATCTGCTCTTCTACGGCTCTAACGGACCGCTGGGCGGCTGGCTGGATGCGCATAACCTGCAGATCATGTTCGCCTGGCCGGGCATGGTGCTGGTCACCATCTTCGTGACCTGCCCGTTCGTGGTGCGCGAGCTGGTGCCGGTGATGTTAAGCCAGGGGAGCAACGAAGACGAAGCGGCGGTGCTGCTGGGTGCGTCGGGCTGGCAGATGTTCCGCCGCGTGACCCTGCCGAACATCCGCTGGGCGCTGCTTTATGGCGTGGTGCTGACCAATGCCCGCGCGATTGGTGAATTCGGTGCCGTTTCCGTCGTCTCTGGCTCCATTCGGGGTGAAACCCTGTCGCTGCCGCTGCAGATTGAACTCCTGCAGCAGGACTACAACACCATCGGCGCCTTTACTGCCGCAGCGTTGCTGACGCTGATGGCGATTTTGACCCTGTTTTTGAAGAGTGTGGTGCAGTGGCGTTTAGAAAATCAGGAAAAACGTCAGCATCAGGAGGGAAATCATGAGCATTGAGATTGCCAATATTAAGAAGTCTTTTGGTCGCACCCAGGTGCTGAATGATATCTCGCTGGATATCCCTTCCGGACAAATGGTGGCGCTGCTGGGGCCGTCTGGCTCGGGCAAAACCACGCTGCTGCGTATTATCGCCGGGCTTGAGCACCAGACCAGCGGGCACATCCGCTTCCACGGCACTGACGTGAGCCGCCTGCACGCCCGCGATCGTAAGGTGGGCTTTGTGTTTCAGCATTACGCGCTGTTCCGCCACATGACCGTGTTCGACAACATTGCGTTTGGCCTGACCGTGCTGCCGCGTCGTGAGCGTCCGGATGCGGCAACCATTAAGGCGAAAGTGACCAAACTGCTGGAGATGGTGCAGCTGGCGCATCTGGCGGACCGTTTCCCGGCCCAGCTGTCCGGCGGGCAGAAACAGCGCGTGGCGCTGGCGCGCGCGCTGGCC
Organism: Enterobacter cloacae complex sp. IR5422; assembly: GCF_049238165.1. NCBI lineage: Bacteria > Pseudomonadati > Pseudomonadota > Gammaproteobacteria > Enterobacterales > Enterobacteriaceae > Enterobacter > Enterobacter cloacae complex sp. IR5422. The sequence continues at coordinate 52,280 of NZ_JBMKHT010000018.1, forward strand.
GTTGAGCCGCAAATTCTGCTGCTGGACGAACCCTTCGGCGCGCTGGATGCGCAGGTGCGTAAAGAGCTGCGCCGCTGGCTGCGTCAGCTTCATGAAGAGCTGAAATTCACCAGCGTCTTCGTGACCCACGACCAGGAAGAGGCGATGGAAGTCGCGGATCGCGTGGTGGTCATGAGTCAGGGCAACATTGAGCAGGTTGACGAGCCGGAGCAGCTCTGGCGTGAACCGGCGACCCGCTTCGTGCTGGAGTTTATGGGCGAGGTGAACCGCCTGCAGGGCACCATTCGCGGCGGTCAGTTCCACGTTGGCGCGCACCGCTGGCCGCTGGGCTATACCTCCGCGCATCAGGGGCCGGTCGATCTGTTCCTGCGCCCATGGGAGGTGGACGTGAGCCGTCGAACCAGCCTGGACTCACCGCTGCCGGTACAGGTGCTGGAAGCGAGCCCTAAAGGGCATTACACCCAACTGGTGGTTCAGCCGCTGGGCTGGTACACCGAGCCGCTGACCGTGGTCATGCGCGACGACGTCCCGCCGCATCGGGGAGAGCGCCTGTTTGTCGGTCTTCAGCATGCCCGTATTTATCACGGCAAGGAACGCATCGAGACGCGCGAGGATATTGCTCTGGCGGAGTCAGCCTGATAGGTTATTAGGATGTTTATCGCCCGGTGGCGCTGCGCTGACCGGGCCTACAGCTAAAACTGTGTCTTGTAGGCCGGGATCGCTGCGCGCAACCCGGCTTTTTTATTGAGTAAAAATCGTGAATACACTCGAACATACCATCGGCAACACGCCTCTGGTCAAGCTTCAGCGCATGGGGCCAGACAACGGCAGCGAAATCTGGGTCAAACTCGAAGGTAATAACCCGGCGGGGTCGGTGAAAGACCGGGCCGCACTATCGATGATCGTCCAGGCCGAAAAGCGTGGTGAAATCAAGCCGGGCGACGTGCTGATTGAAGCCACCAGCGGCAACACCGGTATCGCCCTGGCCATGATTGCGGCGCTGAAAGGCTACCGCATGAAGCTGCTGATGCCGGATAACATGAGCCAGGAGCGCCGCGCCGCGATGCGTGCCTACGGAGCCGAGCTGATTCTGGTGACCAAAGAGCAGGGGATGGAAGGCGCGCGCGACCTGGCGTTAGAAATGGCCGAGCGCGGCGAAGGTAAACTGCTCGATCAGTTTAACAACCCGGACAACCCTTACGCGCACTACACCACCACCGGCCCGGAAATCTGGCAGCAAACCGACGGGCGCATTACCCATTTTGTCTCCAGCATGGGCACCACGGGCACCATTACCGGCGTATCCCGTTTTCTGCGCGAGCAGGCGAAAACCGTCACCATCGTTGGCCTGCAGCCGGAAGAGGGGAGCAGCATTCCGGGCATTCGCCGCTGGCCGGCGGAGTATATGCCCGGCATTTTTAATGCGCAGCTTGTGGACCAGGTGCTGGATCTTCACCAGCGCGAGGCGGAAAATACCATGCGTGAGCTGGCCGTGCGCGAAGGTATCTTCTGCGGCGTCAGCTCGGGCGGCGCGGTAGCGGGTGCGATTCGGGTGGCGCAGGCAAACCCGGGGGCGGTAGTGGTGGCGATTATTTGCGATCGCGGCGATCGCTATCTGTCTACCGGCGTCTTTGGTGAAGAGAGTTATTCGCAGGGGGCGGGGATTTAAGCGTCATGGAGATGATTCTATTCCGGGATAATACCCGGGCGCAGCAAACCGATATTGTCGCCGTGCAGTCGCAGGTGGTGTACGGCAGCGTGGGGAACAGCATTGCGGTACCGAATATTCGTACCCACAGGCTGAACGTTACCGCCGTGCCGACGGTACTGTTCAGCAACACGCCGCACTATGACACCTTCTACGGCGGCGTGATCCCCGACGAGTGGTTCAGCGGCTACCTGAAGGCGCTGGAAGAGCGCGAGATCCTGCGCGAGCTTAAGGCGGTCACCACCGGCTATATGGGCAGTGCCAGCCAGATTGTCCTGCTGGCGCAGTGGTTGAAGGCGGTCAAAGCGCAGCATCCTGACCTGCTGGTGCTGGTCGATCCGGTTATCGGCGATATCGACAGCGGGATGTACGTGAAGCCTGAGATCCCCGAAGCGTATCGGGAGCACCTGCTGCCGCTGGCGCAGGGGATCACGCCCAATGTCTACGAGCTGGAAGTGTTAAGCGGCAAGCCGTGCCGCACGCCGGAAAGCGCCATCGCGGCGGCGCAAGGACTGCTCTCAGACAGCCTGAAATGGGTGGCGATCACCAGTGCGCCGGTTGCCGACGATCCGCAAAACATCCACGTGGTGCTGGTCTCACGCGAGGGCGTCACCGTCAGCGCGCATCCGCGCGTAGAAACCGATCTGAAAGGGACGGGCGACCTGTTCTGTTCAGAGCTGGTGAGCGGCATTGTAGAGGGGAAAACCGTTGCTGATGCCATTCGCATGGCCGGCGATCTGGTGACTGACGTGATGCTTTATACCCAGTCGAAAGGCTACGACGAGCTTATCCTCCCGGCATAAACAAAAATGGCGCCCGAAGGCGCCATTTTTCTGTGCGGCAAGAATTACTTCTTGATGCGGATAACCGGGGTTTCACCCACGGTGACGCTGCCAGACAGTTTGATCAGTTCTTTGATTTCGTCCATGTTGGAGATAACAACCGGCGTCAGGGTAGACTTGGCTTTTTCTTCCAGCAGTGGCAGATCGAATTCAATCACCGGGTCGCCAACTTTCACACGCTGGCCTTCTTCCGCGATACGTTTGAAGCCTTCGCCTTTCAGTTCAACGGTGTCGATACCGAAGTGAACGAACAGTTCGATACCGCTATCAGATTCGATAGAGAACGCATGGTTGGTTTCAAAAATTTTACCGATGGTGCCGTCAACTGGAGCAACCATTTTGTTGCCAGTTGGTTTGATAGCAATGCCATCACCAACGATTTTCTCAGCAAACACTACATCCGGCACGTCTTCGATGTTGACGATCTCGCCGGAGAGCGGAGCAACAATCTCAATAGTTCCGGAGTCTTTCTTATCATCAGAAACCAGAGATTTCAGTTTATCGAACAAACCCATGATCTTCTCCTAAGCAGTAATTTGGGCCGCATCTCGTGGATTAGCAGATTGTTTTTTCTTCAATGAACTTGTTAACCAGCGTCATTAACTCGTCCGTTGTCGGTTGAGCAAGAGCCTGCTCTGCTAACACCTTCGCATCTTCGAAGTTCGTGTTACGGATAATCTTCTTAATGCGCGGGATGGAAATGGCGCTCATAGAGAATTCGTCCAGACCCATACCCAGCAACAGAAGTGTAGCACGTTCGTCGCCTGCAAGCTCACCACACATGCCAGTCCATTTACCTTCTGCATGAGAAGCATCAATAACTTGCTTGATCAAGTTCAGTACGGACGGTGACATTGGCTGGTAGAGATGTGAAATCATATCATTACCACGGTCAACTGCCAGGGTGTACTGCGTTAAATCATTGGTGCCGATACTAAAGAAATCAACTTCTTTGGCTAAATGACGCGCAATGGTCGCCGCCGCAGGTGTTTCCACCATCACGCCGATCTCGATTGACTCGTCAAATGCTTTACCTTCGTCGCGCAGTTCCTGCTTGTAGATTTCGATCTCTTTCTTCAGTGCACGCACTTCTTCAACAGAGATGATCATCGGGAACATGATGCGCAGCTTACCGAAAGCGGACGCACGCAGGATTGCGCGAACCTGGTCACGCAGGATCTCTTTACGATCCATCGCAATACGCACGGCACGCCAGCCCAGGAACGGGTTCTCTTCTTTCGGGAAGTTCATGTACGGCAGCTCTTTGTCGCCACCGATGTCCATGGTACGGACGATAACCGCCTGAGAGCCACAGGCTTCAGCAACGGCTTTATACGCAGCAAACTGCTCTTCTTCCGTTGGCAGCGCGTCGCGGTCCATGAACAGGAATTCTGTACGATAGAGACCAACGCCTTCCGCACCGTTGCGCTCAGCGCCATCAACGTCGCGGACGGTACCGATGTTTGCGCACACTTCTACCTGATGGCCGTCCAGAGTGATGGCTGGCAGGTCTTTCAGCTTAGCGAGTTCCGCTTTTTCAGTCGCAACCTGCTCCTGAACCGCGCGCAGTTTTTCGATCTCTTCGTTAGTTGGGTTGACGTAAACCAGATTGTTTACGGCATCCAGAATCAGATAATCGCCGTTTTTCACCTGAGAGGTGACGCTTCCGGTACCCACGATGGCAGGCAGTTCCAGAGAACGCGCCATGATAGAGGTGTGGGAGGTACGGCCGCCCGCATCGGTGATGAAACCGAGGACCTTTTTCAGGTTCAGCTGTGCGGTTTCAGACGGGGTGAGGTCAGCGGCAACCAGGATCACTTCATCCTGAATGGCGCTCAGGTCGATAATGGCCAGACCCAGGATGTTGCGCAGCAGGCGCTTACCGATGTCACGTACGTCAGCCGCACGCTCTTTCAGGTATTCATCATCCAGTTCTTCCAGGGCAGTTGCCTGACCTTCGATAACTTCATGCGCAGCCGCGTCGGCCGTCATGCCTTTATCTTTAATCAGGGCTATGATTTCCTGCTCCAGCTCCTCATCTTCGAGCAGCATGATGTGCCCTTCGAAGATGGCTTCTTTTTCTTCACCGAAAGTTTCGCCAGCTTTAGTTTTGATTGCTTCCAGTTGCGCAGATGCCTTGGCACGACCGCTCAGAAAACGTTCAACTTCCTGATCAACCTTGTCGGCAGAAATTTTTTTCCGGTCGATGACGATCTCGTCTTCTTTCAGCAGCAGTGCTTTGCCGAAAGCGATACCCGGGGATGCTAAAATGCCTGAAATCATAACCCTACCTTACTTGTGACTGATATTTAAAAGAACCCGGAAACTTACTCGAGCTCAGCCATCAGTTTTACCAGATGCTCAACTGCTTTCTGCTCGTCTTCACCTTCCGCAGAGATGGTGACTACGGTGCCCTGAGTCAGGCCCAGAGTCTGCAGTTTGAACAGGCTTTTTGCGCTGGCGCTTTTGCCGTTGGAAGTCACAGTGATTTCAGAAGTGAAGCCTTTCGCTTCTTTAACAAACTGAGCAGCAGGGCGGGTGTGCAGACCGTTCGGAGCGGTAATGGTAACTTCTTGCTGGAACATTGTATTTCCCCAACTTATAGGTTTAGTGTTGTGGAACTAAAGTCTAGCCTGGCGACTGAACTTTAGCCTGTATTGTTAGCGCTGACGTTTCGATCGTCATTAAACATTATGCAGCGAAAGCAAGACTTGAACCAAATCATAAAATCGATTCAGCAAGGCTATTTCGTTCGCTGATTAATTTCACGCATCAAAATAATTGCTGGTTTAAATACCAGACCCAACGGGGTGAAGCAATGCCAGGAGGGGCAAAAGTTTGAAGCAGGCCACAAAAAAGCACCTGAAAAGGTGCTTTTTTACGCGTTATTAACATAGTGGCACTACTGTTGCAGCTCTTTTTCAGTGAACAGATCGGCAAACAGTGCGGTGCTCAAGTAACGCTCACCCGAGGAAGGAAGGATAACCACAATATTCTTATTGGTAAAGGCCTCATCTTCCTGAAGTTTAAGCGCTGCCGCAACGGCCGCACCGGAAGAGATACCTGCCAGAATGCCTTCTTCATCCATCAGGCGACGCGCGGTAGAGATGGCTTCTTCGTTCGTGATAGTGACCACTTTATCGATCAGCTTCAGATCCAGGTTGCCCGGAATGAAGCCTGCGCCAATCCCCTGAATTTTGTGCGGGCCGGGTTTGAGCTCTTCCCCCGCCAGGGCCTGGGTGATAACCGGTGAATCAGTCGGCTCAACGGCAACGGTGATCAGCTCTTTTTTACCTTTGGTGCCTTTAATATAGCGTGACACGCCGGTCAGCGTGCCGCCGGTACCTACGCCGGAGATAAAGACGTCAATCTGGCCGTCGGTATCTTCCCAGATTTCCGGGCCGGTAGTCTTCTCGTGAATTTCCGGGTTAGCCGGGTTGCTGAACTGCTGCAGCAGCAGGTATTTCGCCGGATCGCTGGCCACAATCTCTTCGGCTTTCTGAATGGCACCCTTCATGCCCTTCGCGCCTTCGGTCAGCACCAGGTTCGCGCCCAGCGCTTTAAGCAGCTTACGACGCTCGATGCTCATGGTTTCAGGCATGGTCAGCGTCAGCTTGTAGCCGCGCGCGGCAGCAACATAGGCCAGAGCGATCCCGGTATTGCCGCTGGTCGGTTCCACCAGCTCAACGCCCGGCTTCAGTACGCCACGTTTTTCAGCATCCCAAATCATGTTTGCACCGATACGGCATTTTACGCTGAAGCTCGGGTTACGTGATTCGACCTTCGCCAGGATGCGTCCATTACCGATACGGTTCAGTCGAACCAGGGGCGTATGACCGATAGTCAGCGAGTTGTCTTCATAAATCTTACTCATGGCCTGTCCTTAACTGTATGAAATTGGGATACCGACCCAGCATACCTGCTAAGCAGGTAGGGGGAAGTAAGGAATTCGCATATCTATATACTGCAAGGAAATAATGGGGATCAGTATGGAATAAGGGGCGGCATAAGCCACCCCTGCTTTACACATTTTTGCATTATTTCCATAACGCGTGCTTAGCACGGTAGCAGTCGACCCACATGGCGGTCGCGCCGCAAACGGCAACCGGCATGATGAACAGATTCAGGAACGGAATCATGGTGAACAGGCTGGTCAGCGCGCCAAACTGCATATTGGCGATCTTCTGGCTGCCCAGGGCGGTGCGCATCTCTTTAAACGGCACCTTGTGGTTATCGAACGGATAGTCGCAGTACTGGATGGCCAGCATCCAGGCGCTGAACAGGAACCACAGCACCGGTGCCACCGTCTGGCCAATGCCGGGCACAAAATAGAGGATAAGCAGCACAACCGCGCGGGGCAGGTACCAGGCAAACTTCTGCCATTCACGCTTCATAATGCGAGGGAGGTCTTTCATGATCCCCAGGATGCCCGTGTCCGGCGGTGTTGCGCCGGTAAGGCGCGCTTCCAGCTGTTCCGCCAGCAAACCGTTAAACGGCGCGGCTATCCAGTTGGCAATCGTCGAGAAGAAGTAGCCAAATACCAGCAAAACGGAGATCACCGCCACCGGCCAGAGCAGGTAGTTAAGCCACTGCAGCCAGTCCGGCACGTAGCTCATCAGCGATGGGATCCAGCTTTCCAGTTTTGTGAACAGCCACCAGAACGCGCCGCCCATCAGAATAATGTTGATCAACAGCGGCAGAATGACGAAGCGTCGAATACCCGGCAGAGAGACCAGTTTCCAGCCCTGAGAAAAATACCAGACGCCGCTGCGCGGGGGAGAAGAAGATGTTGAAACCATAGCCAGGCTGTACTCCTTTTTACACAACCAGTGGAATTGCCCGCCTATATTATCCACTTACGGACCAATGACTAGTTCGGAAATGTTCGAAAAACCAGCAAAAAGCACGATTTCCTTCATCTTTATGCTGTGAATGCTCTGCACACACTTGCACTTGACGTAAACGGCAAATACTCTTAGTGAGTAAATGTTTGCCGTGGTGGCAAGGTGTTAGAACAACAGAGAATATAATGATGCAGGATTTGCGTCTGATATTAATCATTGTTGGCGCGATCGCCATAATCGCTTTACTGGTACATGGTTTCTGGACCAGCCGTAAAGAGCGTTCCTCGATGTTTCGCGATCGCCCACTGAAGCGCATGAAGTCCAGTCGTGACGACGATGACAGTGAAGATGACATCGATGGAAGCGACGATGACGGCGTGGGTGAAGTTCGTGTTCATCGGGTCAATACTGCGCCCGGCGTAGGCCATGGGGAGCATGAAGCACCTCGTCCTTCGCAGCACCAGTATCAACCGCCGTATGCTTCTGCACAGCCGCGCCAGCCAGCGCCACAGCCTGTGGAAGAACCGGTGCGCCAGCCGCCGCAACAGCGTGTGTATCAGCAGCCTGCTGCGCCACAGCCGGTTCAACAGCAACCCGTGCAGCAGCCTGTGCAACAGCAGCCTGCGCAACCGGTACATCAACCGCAGCAGCCTGTTCATGTTCAACCTGCGCCGCAGCCCGCTCCTGCCCCGCACGTTGAGCCTGAGCCCGTTGTAGAGCCAGAGCCGGTTGTTGAAAAACCGCAGCGTAAAGAAGCGGTGATCATCATGAACGTGGCCGCCCATCACGGCAGCCATCTGAACGGTGACGTACTGCTGAACAGTATTCAACAGGCCGGCTTCAAGTTTGGTGATATGAATATCTTCCATCGTCACCTGAGCCCGGACGGTAGCGGCCCGGCGCTATTTAGCCTGGCCAATATGGTTAACCCTGGCACATTCGACCCAGAAATGACGGGCGATTTCGTGACGCCGGGTGTCACTATCTTTATGCAGGTGCCGTCCTACGGCGACGAACTGCAAAACTTTAAGCTGATGCTGCAATCCGCTCAGCACATCGCTGACGAAGTGGGTGGTGTGGTGCTCGACGATCAGCGTCGCATGATGACCCCGCAGAAGCTGCGTGAGTATCAGGACCGCATCCGCGAAGTTAAGGAAGCCAACGCGTAACCGACGCGTTATCTTCAACTCCTCCTCAACCCCCGCATGTCGGGGGTTTTTTCTCATTGATGGTGTGATATGGACTCAATCGAACAACAACTCACTGAACTGCGAACCACGCTTCGCCATCATGAATATCTCTATCATGTTATGGACGCGCCGGAAGTCCCGGATGCGGAGTATGACCGCCTGATGCGCGAGCTGCGCGAATTAGAAGCGCAGCACCCGGAGCTTATCACACCGGATTCTCCCACCCAGCGCGTCGGCGCTGAGCCGCTGGGCGCTTTCAGCCAGGTGCGTCATGAAGTACCGATGCTGTCGCTGGATAACGTCTTCGATGAAGAGAGCTTTCTCGCGTTTAACAAGCGCGTGCAGGATCGCCTGAAAAGCAGCGACGCTCTCACCTGGTGCTGCGAACTGAAGCTGGATGGCCTGGCGGTCAGTCTTCTCTATGAAAACGGCGTGCTGGTGCGTGCCGCGACGCGTGGCGACGGTACGACGGGCGAAGACATCACCACCAACGTGCGTACCATCCGCGCGATCCCGCTGAAGCTGCAGGGTGACAATATTCCTGCACGTCTGGAAGTGCGCGGCGAGGTGTTTCTGCCCCAGGCGGGCTTCGAGAAAATTAACGAAGAGGCACGTCGCACCGGCGGTAAGGTGTTTGCTAACCCGCGTAACGCGGCGGCGGGCTCGCTGCGCCAGCTTGATCCGCGCATCACCGCGAAGCGACCGCTTACGTTCTTCTGCTACGGCGTCGGTATTCTGGAGGGCGGCGAGCTGCCGGATACCCATCTCGGGCGTCTGCTGCAGTTTAAAGCATGGGGCCTGCCGGTGAGCAACCGCGTTCAGCTCTGCGACTCGCCGGAAGCGGTGCTGGCGTTCTACCACAAGGTGGAGGCGGACCGTCCGACGCTCGGCTTTGATATTGATGGCGTGGTCATCAAGGTGAACTCGCTGGCGCTGCAGGAGCAGCTGGGCTTTGTGGCGCGCGCGCCGCGCTGGGCGGTGGCGTTTAAGTTCCCGGCCCAGGAGCAGATGACCTTCGTCCGCGACGTGGAGTTCCAGGTGGGACGTACGGGGGCCATTACCCCGGTCGCTCGTCTGGAGCCCGTGCAGGTGGCGGGTGTGTTGGTGAGTAATGCCACGCTGCATAACGCCGATGAAATCGACCGCCTGGGTCTGCGTATTGGTGACAAAGTGGTAATTCGCCGCGCGGGGGACGTGATCCCGCAGGTGGTTAACGTCGTTGAGTCAGAGCGTCCTGACGATACGCGCGAAGTTGTCTTCCCGACCCATTGCCCGGTGTGCGGCTCGGACGTTGAGCGCGTAGAAGGTGAAGCGGTGGCGCGCTGTACGGGCGGCTTAATCTGTGGTGCGCAGCGTAAAGAGTCACTGAAGCACTTTGTCTCCCGTCGGGCGATGGACGTCGACGGCATGGGCGACAAGATTATCGACCAGCTGGTTGAGAAAGAGTACGTCCACACGCCAGCGGATCTCTTCAGGCTGACCGCAGGTAAACTAACCGGTCTGGATCGCATGGGGCCAAAATCAGCCCAGAACGTGGTTAACGCCCTAGAAGCGGCTAAAGAGACCACCTTCGCCCGTTTCCTTTATGCGCTCGGCATTCGTGAAGTGGGTGAAGCGACGGCAGCAGGGCTGGCGGCGTACTTTGGTACGCTGGAGGCGCTGGAAAAGGCAAGCATCGAGGAGCTACAGAAAGTCCCGGATGTCGGCATCGTCGTCGCCACGCACGTCTTTAACTTCTTTGCTGAAGAGAGCAACCGCGAGGTCATCGGCCAACTGCTGGCAGAGGGCATCAAATGGCCTGCGCCGGTCGTCGTCAACGCCGAAGAGATCGACAGCCCGTTCGCCGGTAAAACGGTGGTGCTGACCGGCAGCCTGAGCCAGCTATCCCGTGATGATGCAAAGGCACGTCTGGTGGCGCTGGGAGCCAAAGTGGCGGGCAGCGTGTCGAAGAAAACTGATCTGGTGATCGCCGGGGAGGCCGCCGGTTCGAAGCTGGCGAAAGCCCAGGAGCTCGGCATTGAGGTTATCGACGAAGCAGAAATGATGCGTCTGTTAGGAGAGTAACGTGGAGAAAGAGCAGCTCGTTGAGATCGCCAATACGGAGATGCCGTTCGGTAAATACAAGGGCCGCAGGCTGATTGATTTGCCGGAGGAGTATCTGCTGTGGTTTGCCCGTAAGGATGAATTCCCGGCAGGGCGACTGGGCGAGCTGATGGCTATCACGTTACTGATCAAAACCGAGGGGCTGACCCAGCTGGTGCAGCCCCTGAAACGTCCTTAAGCCTTTGCGGCGCGGGTCCCTTCCTGCGCCAGTTTTTCCGTCTGGCGCTTGTAGCGACGCGCCAGCACCGCGCAGACCATCAGCTGGATCTGATGGAAAATCATTAGCGGCAGTACCATCATTCCAATCACCGAGGTCGGGAACAGAATGTTGGCCATCGGGATACCGTTTGCCAGGCTCTTCTTCGAACCGCAGAACACAATCGTAATTTCATCCGCTTTGTTGAAGCCGCACTTGCGTGCCACAAAGACGTTTACTGCAATGACAATTGCCAGCAGGATGAGGCTGACCACCACGATAAAGAGCAGCGAACCAGCGCCCACCTTATGCCAGATCCCGTTCACGACCGCTTCGCTGAAGGCGGAATAGACCACCAGCAGGATCGACGACTGGTCGGTTTTTGAAATCCATTTCTTGTGCTTTGCCACAAATGCGCCCGTCCACGGACGCGAGAGATGCCCCAGCACAAACGGCAGCAGCAGCTGCAAACAGATTTTGCCGACCTGCTCAAGGTTACCTTCCGCGCCGTGCATGTTCATCAGCAGGCCCACCAGCAGCGGCGAGACGAAAATCCCCAGCAGGCTGGATGCCGATGCCGAGCAGACGGCGGCCGCAACGTTCCCTCCCGCCAGAGAGGTAAAGGCAATGGCGGATTGCACGGTAGCCGGCAGAATACAGAGATACAGAAAACCGGTATAGAGCGCCGGGTCGACGTTAACCGGTGCCCACCAGGCAAACAGCACGCCGAGGATCGGGAAGAGAATGAACGTGCTGCACATTACCCAGAGATGCAGCCGCCAGTGGCTCCCCCCTGCGATAATCGCTTCACGGGACAGCTTCGCGCCGTGCATAAAAAACAGCAGTGCGATGGCGGCCGTCGTCAGCCCTTCAAAGAACGGGACGAACCCGCCGCGAGCGGGAAAGAACGAGGCCAGTAAAACGGTAACGACCAGGGTGAGCGTAAACGGATCAACAATACGAAATAGTTTCATAATGACTCCTGAAAACAGATGTCGCTATTGTGCTTTTTTCTTTTTGAGAAATAAAATTGATTTATTGCATCCATTCATGAATTAAACAGATGAATTATTCCTTACGCCAGCTCCGCATTTTCGTTACCGTCGCCAATGCCCGCAGCTTTAGCCGGGCAGGGGAGATGATTGGCCTGAGCCAGTCGGCGGTCAGCCACAGCGTGAAAGAACTGGAAAATCAGACCGGCGTCCGGTTGCTTGACCGCACCACGCGCGAAGTGGTGTTGACCGAAGCCGGGCAGCAGCTTGCTCTGCGCCTTGAACGGCTGCTGGATGAGCTGAACAGCACGCTCAGAGACGTGGGGAGGCTGGGGCAGCAGCTTTCGGGTACCGTGCGGGTCGCGGCCAGCCAGACGATATCTGCACACCTTATCCCGCAGTGTATTGCCGAGGGGAACCATCGCTACCCGGACATTGACTTTGTCCTGCATGACCGGCCACAGCAGTGGGTACTGGAGAGCATCCGCCAGGGGGATGTCGATTTTGGTATTGTTATCGATCCCGGCCAGGTGAGCGATCTGGAGTGCGAAAGCGTACTTTCGGAGCCCTTTTTGCTGCTCTGCCGTGACGACGATCCGCTGGCAGCGTTGCCTGACGTCAGGTGGCAGTCACTGCAGGGCGCAAACCTGGTTTTACAAGATTATGCCTCGGGCAGCCGCCCGCTGATTGATTCCGCACTGATGAATCAGGGGGTAAAGGCAGCGATCGTGCAGGAGATTGGCCACCCGGCAACGCTGTTTCCCATGGTGGAAGCCGGGATCGGCATCAGCGTGTTGCCCGCCCTGGCGCTTCCCCTGCCTCAGGGAAGTCGACTGGCCGTGAAGCGGTTGACGCCCGTTGTCGAACGAAAGCTAATGCTGGTGCGGCGAAAAAATCGTTCACTCTCGGGGGCGGCGCAGGCTATCTGGGAAGTGGTGCGTATCCAGGCACAGCGATTGACCGAGGCCCGCATACGCGATCCACTGTTTAACGCTTCAGAAGATTAGATGTAGATATCAATCTGATTATTGTCTGTTGGGCTATTCACACCTTCCACTTTGCCCAATTTTTGATCCTGCTTTTTCTGGGCCTCTTCGGCCTGCTGGCGCTGCAGTGCGGCGAGCTGCGCCTGAAGCACTTTGATCTGGGTCTGAATCAGTTCCTGCTGCTTTTTCTTATCTTCCGTGCTGCCGGGACTGTTCGCCAGCTCGTTTAACTGCTGAGTCAGTTTTTGGATTTTGTCGAGAATGCGGGTGATTTGCGCAGAGATATCGTTACCGCCAGAAGCCCCATTCCCGCCACTGCTGGTTTGAATAGATTGGGTTGATGCCTGAATGGTCGTCATACTTTTTCCTCGCGTTATAAAACAGAGGTATCGGCACCGACGGGATTAGCTTGAGGAAAATGCGGCAGGTTCACATTTTTTATATCGCAGATAGCAAAAAAGCGCCTTTAGGGCGCTTTTTTACATTGGTGGGTCGTGCAGGATTCGAACCTGCGACCAATTGATTAAAAGTCAACTGCTCTACCAACTGAGCTAACGACCCGAAATGGTGGGCGATGACGGGCTCGAACCGCCGACCCCCTCCGTGTAAAGGAGATGCTCTACCAACTGAGCTAATCGCCCATTTCGGAACTGCTGCGATAAGATGAGAATGGTGGGCGATGACGGGCTCGAACCGCCGACCCCCTCCGTGTAAAGGAGATGCTCTACCAACTGAGCTAATCGCCCAATCTCAATGCTTATCTACACTGCGAGTCTACCGAAGTAGATGGTGGGTGATGACGGGCTCGAACCGCCGACCCCCTCCGTGTAAAGGAGATGCTCTACCAACTGAGCTAATCACCCCCGCTGTGTGGAGTCGCATTATAGGGAGAGTTGAAAATGAGTCAACGCATTTTCTAAAGTTTTTATTCGTTCGTCGTAAAATTAAGCAAAACGATCGCGAAACGGGCAGTGGCGCATGATTTCTAAACAAAAATCGCAAACTCGGGCCCGATTCAGGGAACAACATTGAGGAATCGCCGCACAGTGATAGAATATTGCCCATTGTTTTTTCCCCAGGATTTGCCGATTGCCGGCATCTTTATAACGTAAGGCCATTTCATGAAAATCAAAACTCGCTTCGCGCCGAGCCCGACAGGCTATCTGCACGTCGGTGGTGCACGTACCGCTCTCTATTCCTGGCTTTTCGCACGCCACAACAAAGGTGAGTTCGTGCTGCGTATTGAAGACACCGATCTTGAGCGCTCCACGCCAGAAGCAATTGAAGCCATTATGGATGGGATGAACTGGCTGAACCTGGAATGGGATGAAGGTCCCTACTTCCAGACCAAACGCTTTGACCGCTATAACGCCGTCATTGATGAGATGCTGGTCGCGGGCACGGCGTATAAGTGCTACTGCTCCAAAGAGCGTCTGGATGCGCTGCGTGAAGAGCAGATGGCGAACGGTGAAAAGCCGCGTTATGACGGCCGCTGCCGCCACGACCACAGCGAGCATGCTGCAGATGAGCCTTGCGTTGTGCGTTTTGCTAACCCGCAAGAGGGGTCTGTGATCTTTGACGATCAGATCCGTGGCCCGATCGAATTCAGCAACCAGGAGCTCGACGATCTGATCATCCGTCGTACCGATGGTTCTCCAACCTACAACTTCTGCGTGGTGGTGGACGACTGGGATATGGAAATTACCCACGTTGTGCGCGGTGAAGACCATATCAACAACACGCCACGTCAGATCAACATCCTGAAGGCGCTGAACGCCCCTGTGCCTGTCTATGCCCACGTCTCCATGATCAACGGCGACGACGGGAAAAAGCTGTCTAAACGTCACGGTGCGGTGAGCGTGATGCAGTATCGCGACGACGGCTATCTGCCAGAAGCGCTGCTGAACTATCTGGTGCGTCTGGGCTGGGCTCACGGTGACCAGGAGATCTTCAGCCGCGAAGAGATGATCGAACTGTTCTCTCTGAGCTCTGTCAGCAAATCCGCCAGCGCGTTTAACACCGACAAGCTCCTGTGGCTGAACCATCACTACATCAATACCATGCCGCCAGAATATGTGGCGACGTATCTGCAGTGGCACATTGAGCAGGCAAATATTGATACCCGCACAGGCCCTGAGCTGGCGGATCTGGTGAAACTGCTCGGCGAGCGCTGCAAAACGCTGAAAGAGATTGCTGAAAGCTGCCGCTACTTCTATGAAGAGTTTGATGCGTTTGATGCGGACGCCGCGAAGAAACACCTTCGCCCGGTTGCGCGTCAGCCGCTGGAAGTGGTGCGTGACAAGCTGGCTGCCATTACCGAGTGGACCGCAGAGAATGTGCATCACGCCATTCAGGCGACGGCGGACGAGCTGGAAGTCGGCATGGGTAAAGTCGGTATGCCACTGCGCGTTGCTGTGACCGGTGCGGGTCAGTCTCCGGCGCTGGACGTAACGGTTCATGCTATCGGCAAATCACGCAGCGTGTCGCGCATTAACAAGGCTCTGGACTTTATCGCTGAACGAGAAAATCAGCAGTAATAACGTCTCAGATAAAACAAACGGCAGGGGAACCTGCCGTTTTTTTATGCTTCTTCTTCTGCAATACCCAGACGCTTAAGAAAGCCGTGAATGCCTTCGCGCTTCAGGAAGGTGTCCAGACGCTTCTGCTCTGCTGCAGTCATATTCTCCAGCGTCTCAATTATGCCCGGAAACAGGTTTGCAGAGGGGGCATTGTAGGCGGAAGTGGCCTCCGCGAGATGGTAAACCGCCTGACGGTTGCGAATCGCCGGGAGACTCATGATATGTTCCTTCACGCGCGCATCGATATGAATGAGCCTCGCGCGACCGCCTTTCACGCCGTTGAGTCCTTCTGTTTTCCAGCCCTGCTGGCGAATCCAGCGATTAACCGTTTGCCTGGCAACGCCCAAACTCTCCGCCAGCTCTTCCGTGGTCATTTTGCTCCGTAATTTTTTCATATCAGTCCCGATCGCGAATCCCTAAACGTTGCAACAATCCGGTGATCCCTTCCCGCAGTAACAGCGATGTCATCTGTTTCTGCTCTTCCGGCGTCATTTCATCAGCCAGCGTCAGGAGTAGGGTGTGAAGCGAACTGTTATGGCTGGTACCTTCTGCCATATCGGACGTTTCGCTTGCCCGACGTGCGCTGCGGATAAAGTCGCGGACTTTTTCGTTCACATGTACCAGTCGCGCTTTCCCGCCCTGAACGCCAGGTTTTGGTGACGTAATCCAACCCTCTTTGCGTACCCATTTATTGATGGTCTGTCGGCTATAGCCAGTGAGCAGGGCTAACTCTTCTGGCGTCATTCGTTCCTTGATCATGCAATTCCCTGAATATCAGTGGGGTTAATTAACGGCTCATTTTATAGCACCGTTTTACATGAAAACGTGACAGGCTTAACTCCTGATTACGAGCACGCTCGCAAAGTGATTCATTTGCATGATTTTTCGGCGATCGAACGGCGGTCATTGATTTTGCCGTTGACACTCCGCAGCGGAATTCATATTATGCCGCCCGTCAACATGACAGCTTTACGATGGGGCTATAGCTCAGCTGGGAGAGCGCTTGCATGGCATGCAAGAGGTCAGCGGTTCGATCCCGCTTAGCTCCACCAAACTCTGAACCCAACAGAGTGCGGTCAGTAAAGTCACATGTGGGGCTATAGCTCAGCTGGGAGAGCGCTTGCATGGCATGCAAGAGGTCAGCGGTTCGATCCCGCTTAGCTCCACCAAAATTGTAAACCCTCGTCAAATGACGAGGGTTTTTTTTATCTGTTTGTAACGCCCGTCACTGGTTTTTGTTATCAAAAAGAAGGTATTCCCATACCTCACCTCAATCGAAATCAATAAACGTGTCTATAAATAGACTTGAACTTGATTCGTGCAATTAATAAACCTATTATCCATCCGGTCAATGATTCAGACGGATAATATACTCATCAGCTTAATGAATAGAAAAACGTACAATAATGTAAAGATATTTATAATTGCCCTGACACTTTGTCTGATTGCGGTACCTGTCTCCCGTTATCTCTCTCCACGCGCAATTGTTAATGGTCATGACGTTTATTTAGCATGGCTGCCGCTCAGCGTGATGCTGGCGGTAATTCTGCTATTTGGGCGCAGGGCTATTCTTCCCATTTTGTTAGGTTTTACTGTCACTAATTTATTCTATATTAATTTAGTGCCGCTACAATATTCAGTTTTGCTGTTCTGTCAGACCTTTGCGTTGTTCGCGGCCTGCGGCCTGCTACGCCTCATGCTGGGCAAGCGCTGGCGCCACTCCATCCCTAACAAGCACATCGGGCTACGTATATTCTGGCTCGGTTTTATTGTGCCATTTGGTATTAAGCTGTCGATGTATATGGCAGGCTATTTGTTTGATTTTCCGGTGACTATCTCAACCTATTTCGGCGAAGGAACGGTAATTTATAATGTTGTGGATATTCAAAGCCTGATATGCGCGGGGCTGATTTTTACCATGATGTTCTATTACCCATTAAGAATGATAATTAATCCTCGTTATGCCGTCACCTTCTGGCGGCGAAGCGTGAAGCCCGTGTTTTATCACAAGAATCCATTATATATTTTTGTCTGGCTGATGCTTTTAGGCGCCATTCTCATCATTTTATGTGGTCCTTTTGAATCACCGGTCATTGCGGGCTATTTGATGCCGCTGATTTTTATTCTTTTTACCCTGGCAATAAGCCGCCTGACCTATGCGTTGATTTCTCTGCTGTGGGCCACCTCAGCGCTCCTGCTGTTGACCTACAACTACAACTTCCTGAACGGGGTCGAATCGGGCCATTCACTCTCCTTTATCCTCTCCGTGCTGATTTCTTTCGCTATCTGCTTGCTTTACATGTCGCGCATTTACCAGCGCAGCGAGTGGCTGAAGCGGGGCTGGCAGGGCAGGGCGCTTACCGATCCCCTTACCGGTTTGCCCAATATTCGTGCGCTGGAAGATTATCTTGAGATTCACCCGGATGCCAAAGTGTGCATTCTGCGCATGGATAACCTGGAGTTTTTGAGCCGCCACTACGGGATTATCATGCGGGTCCACTGCAAACGTACGATCGCCACGTCGCTACAGCCACTTTTGCAGAAAGATGAGACGCTCTTCCAGCTTCCGGGAAGCGAACTGGTGCTGGTATTACTGGGGCCGGGAACCGCCGAGCGGCTCCAGCATATGGTCGATCGGCTGAACAGCCGTAAGATTTTCTGGAACAACACCGGGCTGGATATTGAATTTGGCGCATCCTGGGGAATGGTCGAAAACGGCGAAAAGCTGCATCACACGCTGGGACAGCTGAGCTGGCTGGCAGAGCAGGCCTGCGGAGAGCAAAACGTTCTCGCGCTCACGAATAGCCTTGAGGCGGCATCAGGACAAACGACAGAGCGTGTCCTGATGCTGGCGCGGATTAAGCATGCCCTTGAGGCGGGGCAGTTCCATTTATACGCGCAACCGATCCAGAAGGCGGACGGGAGCGGGTATTACGAAATCCTGGCGCGTATGGAGAGCGAGGGCGAGATCTTCACCCCTGACCGCTTTATTCCGCTGATTGCCCAGTTCAACCTCAGCCATCGGTTTGATATGTGCATTATGGAGAAATTACTGCTGTGGCTGCGCGATCACCCTTCAACACAGGCTGGCACCCGTTTCTCCGTCAATCTGATGCCGCTCACGCTGATGCAAAAAGAGGTGGCGACTGAGATTTGCGCGCTGTTTGAACGGTACGGCGTGGCACCTCAGGCCGTCGTGATTGAGATCACCGAGGAGCAGGCTTTTTCAAATTCAGGCACAAGTATCAACAATATTCAGCAGCTGCGGGATTACGGTTTCCGAATTGCCATAGATGATTTTGGTACTGGCTACGCCAACTACGAGCGCCTCAGACGCCTGCAGGCGGACATCATTAAAATTGACGGCTGCTTTGTGAAAGACATTTGTACAGACGACATGGATGCAATGATCGTCCAGTCGATGTGTAATCTGGCGAAGGCGAAATCGCTGTGCGTCGTCGCGGAATACGTCGAAACGCCGGCCCAGCGGGAGATGCTGCTTTGCTTTGGTGTGGATTACCTGCAGGGATACCTGATAGGCAAACCCAAACCGCTGGAAGAATTGCGGGCATAAAAAAACCGGGAGCCTGGCTCCCGGTTTTTGTTTAACGGTAAACGTTACAGAACCAGTGCCGCGATAGATGCGGACAGGACGCTCACCAGCGTAGAGCCGTAAACCAGCTTCAGGCCAAAGCGAGAAACCACGTTACCCTGCTCTTCGTTCAGACCCTTAATCGCACCGGCGATGATACCGATAGACGAGAAGTTCGCGAAGGAGACCAGGAACACGGAGAGAATACCTTCCGCGCGTGGAGAAAGCGTGCTGGCAATTTTCTGCAGATCCATCATCGCAACGAATTCGTTAGAAACCAGTTTGGTTGCCATGATACTGCCCACCTGCAGCGCTTCGTGAGCCGGAACACCCATCACCCATGCAACAGGGTAGAAGATGTAGCCCAGAATGCCCTGGAAGGAGATACCCAGCACCGCGGCGAACAGGGCGTTCAGTGCAGAAATCAGCGCAATGAAGCCGATCAGCATGGCGGCAACGATAATCGCGACTTTGAAACCGGCCAGGATGTATTCACCCAGCATTTCGAAGAAGCTCTGGCCTTCGTGCAGGTTAGACATCTGGATGTTCTCTTCGCTGGCGTCAACGCGGTACGGGTTGATCAGCGACAGAACGATAAAGGTGCTGAACATGTTCAGTACCAGCGCAGCCACCACGTATTTTGGTTCCAGCATGGTCATATACGCGCCCACGATAGACATGGAAACGGTAGACATTGCGGTTGCCGCCATGGTGTACATGCGGTTGCGGGACATCTTGCCGAGAATATCTTTATACGCGATGAAGTTCTCAGACTGACCGAGGATCAGGGAACTGACGGCGTTGAAGGATTCCAGCTTACCCATGCCGTTCACTTTGGATAACAGGAAACCAATTCCACGAATCACGAACGGCAGAACGCGGATGTGCTGCAGAATACCGATCAGCGCGGAGATGAAGACGATAGGGCAGAGAACCTTCAGGAAGAAGAACGCCAGACCTTCGTCGTTCATTTTACCGAAGACAAAGTTGGTCCCTTCATTGGCGAATCCGAGCAGTTTTTCGAACATTTCGGAGAAGCCTTTCACGAAGCCGAGGCCTACGTTGGAGTTCAGGAAGAACCACGCAAGTAAAACTTCAATGACCAGCAGTTGGACAACATAACGAATACGAATTTTTTTGCGGTCTGTGCTGACCAGCAATGCGAGTGCAGTAACGACAACAAGTGCCAGGACAAAATGAAGGACGCGGTCCATATTTGCTCCAAATATGAGGCAGGTTTAATTTTCGTGCACATTCTATGTAACAAGCGAAAAGAAAACGAGATCGAGGACACACTATAGTTACATCCTGTGACGAGTCTCAAAAATAGTGATCCACAATACATTTTTGTTATGTTAGGTAAATGAGTGAAAAGTTAAGTTTGTGTGCTAGTCTTCACAAAAGCATGCGCGATTTCAGTTTCAGTTAGATCGCCCCACTTACCCGCCCGTCTATCGTTCAAAGCTATCAGAGAAATCACTGCAAACTTCATAAATGATCTTGATAATCATTCTCATTTTGATAGCATTAAACATAGCAAAGGCTATATTTCAGAGGCAGAAATGACAAACAGTCGCGTAGAGGGTAGCAGTGGCAGAGCAGCGCGCAAGTTGCGGTTCGCATTAATGGGACCTGCGTTCATCGCTGCCATTGGTTATATCGATCCAGGTAACTTTGCGACCAATATTCAGGCCGGGGCCAGCTTCGGCTATAAGCTGCTCTGGGTGGTCGTCTGGGCAAACCTGATGGCAATGCTGATTCAGATGCTCTCCGCAAAGCTGGGGATTGCGACGGGCAAAAACCTGGCGGAGCAAATTCGCGACCATTATCCGCGTCCCGCGGTCTGGCTCTACTGGGTTCAGGCTGAAATCATCGCCATGGCCACTGACCTTGCTGAATTTATCGGCGCAGCGATCGGCTTTAAGCTGATTCTGGGTGTGTCGCTGTTGCAGGGGGCGGTCCTCACCGGGATTGCCACGTTCCTGATCCTGATGCTGCAGCGTCGGGGTCAAAAGCCGCTGGAGAAGGTCATTGGCGGTCTGCTGCTGTTTGTCGCGGCGGCCTATATCGTTGAGCTAATCTTCTCACAGCCGAATCTGGCGCAGCTCGGTAAAGGAATGGCGATCCCAAGCCTGCCGACCTCGGAAGCGGTGTTCCTGGCCGCCGGGGTGCTGGGGGCGACCATCATGCCGCATGTGATCTATCTCCACTCCTCGCTGACTCAGCATCTCCACGGTGGGACGCGTAAAGAACGTTACTCCGCCACCAAGTGGGACGTGGCGATCGCCATGACCATCGCGGGGTTTGTCAATCTGGCGATGATGGCTACTGCAGCCGCAGCTTTCCACTTTAACGGTCATACCGGTATTGCCGATCTCGACCAGGCGTATCTCACGCTGGAGCCGTTGCTGAGCCATGCTGCCGCCACGATATTTGGCCTTAGCCTGGTGGCTGCTGGTCTCTCTTCTACGGTGGTGGGCACGCTGGCAGGCCAGGTGGTGATGCAGGGGTTTGTCCGGTTCCATATTCCGCTGTGGGTTCGTCGTTCCGTCACCATGCTGCCGTCATTTGTGGTGATTCTGATGGGACTCGACCCAACGCGAATTCTGGTCATGAGCCAGGTGCTGCTGAGTTTTGGTATTGCGCTGGCGCTGGTGCCGCTGCTGATCTTTACCAGCAACAAAACCCTGATGGGCGAGCTGGTCAACTCAACGCTGGTGAAACGAACCGGGTGGGCCATCGTGGTGGTGGTCGTGGCGCTGAACCTGTGGTTGTTAGTGGGAACCGCGCTGGGTCTTTAACAAAAAAGGAGCCGTGGAGGCTCCTTTTTGATTAGTGATGATGGCCGTGACCATGACCTTTGCCGCGACCCCAGCCGCCGCGACGGTCGTCACGATCGTTCCAGCCTTCACGGTAACCGCGCTCATAGGCGCTGTCTTTATACCAGCCGCGGTGTCTGCCGTTATCATGTTTCCACCAGCGATCGCCGCGCCACTCATAGTGACGATGCCAGTAATCACGGTCGCGCCAGTAGCCGCCGTCCCAGTATCTGCCGTAGTCGTCACGATCGCCAATTTGTAATTTTACTGATGGCAACAGGGTGATTTCGCCCGCAGTGGCGATCAGCGGCGCCGAAGCCAGTAATACCGCTGCAAGAATCAGTGACCTGAACATACTCTTTCTCCTTCACGATCGGGGCCTTTGTTGGGCCTGTTAACGCAATTTTACGAGTTGGTAAAGCGTCGTATCATCGCCTCAACTCCGAATTCCTGGGTGAGAGCACTTTTTGCTAAAAGTGATGTTATATTGAGCTGCTCAGGATCGCGTCTATACGGGCCAACTCTTCTGCAGAGAAATGGCGGTTTGCCAGCATCCCCACGGCGTCATCAATCTGAGCCGCTTTACTTGCCCCAATCAGCACCGACGTCACTTCCTCATGGCGTAATACCCAGGCCAGCGCCATCTGGGACAGCTTCTGGCCGCGGCTTTCTGCCAGGGCATTCAGCTTCCTGACTTTCTCCAGCTTCTCTTCGGTGAGCTGATCGGGTTTAAGAAACTGACTGCCGCTTGCCGCGCGTGAGTCTGCGGGGATGCCGTTCAGATAGCGATTGGTCAGTTGCCCGCCGGCCAGCGGCGAGAAGGGAATACAGCCGACTCCCTTTTCCTGCAACACGTCCAGCAGCCCCGCTTCCGGCGCACGTTCAAAAAGGGAGTATTTCGGCTGGTGGATCAGGCAGGGCGTCCCGAGGTCATTAAGGATATCAATCGCCTGGCGAGCCAGAACAGCCGGGTAGTTGGATAATCCGACATACAAAGCCTTCCCCTGACGCACCACATGGTCAAGCGCTTTCATGGTTTCCTGCAGCGGCGTTTCCGGATCTGGCCGGTGATGATAGAAGATATCCACATACTCCAGCCCCGTGCGCTTCAGGCTTTGATCGAGGCTTGCCAGCAGATATTTACGTGACCCCCAGTCGCCGTAAGGCCCCTCCCACATGGTATAACCCGCTTTGGTGGAGATGATTAGCTCGTCGCGCCAGGGCAGGAAATCCTCCTGCAAAATACGTCCGAAATTACGTTCGGCCGATCCGGGGGGCGGGCCATAGTTGTTGGCAAGGTCGAAATGCGTAATGCCCAGATCGAACGCACGCTGTAAAAGTTGACGGCTGTTTTCGATAAGGGTGGTGTCACCAAAGTTATGCCACAGCCCAAGCGAGATGGTAGGCAACCTGAGTCCGCTTCGCCCGCAGCGGCGATACTCCATTGTCCTGTAACGATTTTTGTCCGGCTGATAACCCATTTTCGTGACCTCTGGCGCTGAAGTGAAAAATCAGTGTATGCGTTTACATTTTCGTGAAAAAAAGCAGCATAGCGCAGCCTTTTTTGTAAAGCATTCTTTCCATGCCCTTCTTATCACCAATTCTGGACAGCCATCACGCTTATTTAATACTCAAGGTGAGGTCAACATTAGAAGGATACCTGTTCATGCGTACCCCATACTGCGTCGCCGATTACCTGCTGGACCGTCTTACTGATTGTGGAGCCGATCATCTGTTTGGCGTGCCGGGCGACTATAACCTGCAGTTTCTCGACCATGTGATAGACAGCCCGGATATCTGCTGGGTGGGCTGTGCCAACGAGTTAAACGCTTCTTATGCCGCTGACGGATACGCCCGATGTAAGGGCTTTGCCGCGCTGCTGACGACATTTGGCGTAGGAGAGTTAAGCGCCATGAACGGCATTGCGGGCAGCTTCGCCGAGCACGTTCCGGTCTTGCATATTGTAGGGGCACCGGGTACGGCATCACAGCAAAGAGGGGAGCTGCTGCACCACACGCTTGGCGACGGTGAGTTTCGTCATTTTTATCATATGAGCGAACCGATCACTGCTGCACAGGCGATCCTGACCGAACAAAACGCCTGTTATGAAATCGACCGGGTGTTAACGACAATGCTCCGGGAGCGTCGCCCCGGCTATCTGATGTTGCCTGCCGATGTGGCAAAAAAGGCCGCCACTCCCCCTGTAAACGCTCTCACGCTCAGGCTTCCACATGCCGATAGTGCCTGCCTGAAAGCATTTCGGGACGCCGCAGAAAACAAGCTTGCCAGGAGCAAGCGTACTGCGCTGCTGGCCGATTTCCTTGTCCTGCGCCACGGCCTGAAGCATGCGCTACAAAAATGGGTCAAAGACGTGCCGATGGCACACGCCACCATGCTGATGGGCAAAGGGATATTTGACGAACGTCACGCCGGATTTTATGGCACCTACAGCGGTTCAGCGAGCGCCGGTGCGGTAAAAGAGGCGATTGAAGGGGCGGATACCGTACTGTGCATCGGCACGCGATTTACCGATACCCTGACCGCCGGCTTCACGCATCAGCTCACCCCGGCACAAACGATAGAAGTTCAGCCTCATGCCTCACGCGTGGGTGATCTCTGGTTTACCGGCATCCCTATGCTTCAGGCAATCGAAACGCTGGTGGAACTGTGCAAACAGCACGTGCACGAGACGCCCGCGCAGTCTTCTCAAAGCGCGATGGCCTACCCGCAGCCGGATGGCTCGCTGACGCAGGCGAATTTCTGGCAAACGTTGCAGACATTTATTCGTCCGGGAGACATCATTCTTGCGGATCAGGGCACCTCGGCCTTCGGCGCGATCGACCTTCGTCTGCCGGCTGACGTGAATTTTATCGTCCAGCCGCTGTGGGGATCGATTGGCTATACGCTGGCGGCAGCATTTGGCGCGCAAACGGCCTGCCCGAACCGGCGCGTGATTGTCCTGACGGGGGATGGCGCGGCGCAACTTACTATCCAGGAGCTTGGCTCGATGCTGCGGGATAAACAACACCCCATCATTCTGGTCCTGAACAACGAAGGGTACACGGTGGAAAGAGCGATCCACGGGCCTGAGCAGCGTTACAACGACATTGCGCTATGGAACTGGACGCAAATCCCGCAGGCCCTGAGCCTTGATCCTCAGGCCCAGTGCTGGCGGGTCAGTGAAGCGGAGCAGCTGGCGGACGTCCTTGAGAAAGTGGCACACCACGAGCGGCTCTCGCTGATTGAGGTGATGCTGCCGAAAGCCGATATCCCTCCGCTGCTGGGGGCGATCACCAAAGCGCTGGAAGCGCGCAACAGCGCCTGATTATTTGTCGTTTCGCCAGGCCATCATCATCGGTTTGCCCGCCAGCAGGAGCCAGGCGGGCAACATCACGATGCAAAGTAACGGGATGAGGGTGGTATCCGGTACCACCACGGCGGCCATGAAGAGGCTCAGCCAGGCATCGCGCGTGACCACCAGCACCAGCCCCAGAATCGAGCAGGAAACGGTAATCGCAGCCGGAACGGCATCGACATGCTCGTGCAGCATCAGCCCCAGCGCAACGCCGACAAAGACCGCCGGGAAGATGCGTCCACCACGGAAACCGCAGGCGGCCGCCACCACCAGCGCTGCCAGCTTGATCACGGCAAACAGCAGATAGTCGGAGACGCTGAACACCTGGCTGAAGGCCAGCTGCTGCATCTCGTCCAGTCCTTTAAACAGCGTCACCGGCCCGCCGATCGTACCTAAAATACCCAGAACCAAACCGCCAGCCCCCAGAATCAGCACCGGGTGTTTGAGTCTGTGCATCAGCCGGTGCAGGCGTGGAAGACACCATACTGCCACCATGCCCAGCGCAATGGCGATGGCGACGACGATGGCGCCGCTGAAGATATCGGCGATTTGCATCTGGCCGTAGTGGGGGAGAGAGAGTGAAAAATGGGGATGGAAAAACAGGCTGGTCGTCAACGCTCCGGCGGCTGCGGCCATCAGTGGGGCAAAGAGCTTGTCCCACAGCGGGACGTCGTTATTGCTGCTGAGCGTCTGCGAAAAGATCAGTGCGGCAGCGACGGGCGTGCCGAAGAGCGCCCCGATGGTGCCTGCGGAGGCGAGAATGGTCCAGTCCAGCGCGCCAACGCGGGGCAAAATGCGTGAACCAAGAAAAACCGCCAGGCCAATGTTCACGGCCATAATCGGATGCTCAGGTCCCAGACTAACGCCTCCAGCCAGACCGATAATCAGCGCAATGATTAGCCCTGGCAACGCCGAGGGGGCCACCGGGGCACCGATCAACGGTTCCAGTGCCGGATCGGGGCCAGCATGACCTGGACTGAAACGGATCACCAGGCCCACCGCAATACCGGTTAACGTCAGCATCCCAACGATCCACGCAGGAGAGTC
Organism: Enterobacter cloacae complex sp. IR5422; assembly: GCF_049238165.1. Taxonomy (NCBI): domain Bacteria; kingdom Pseudomonadati; phylum Pseudomonadota; class Gammaproteobacteria; order Enterobacterales; family Enterobacteriaceae; genus Enterobacter; species Enterobacter cloacae complex sp. IR5422. The sequence continues at coordinate 78,533 of NZ_JBMKHT010000018.1, forward strand.
AGCGGTGACGCCCAGCCCTGCAGGAAGCGCGTTCCATAATAGTGTTTGCAGCACCGACGCGACTTTCATCACGACAATAAGGACCAGACTTGAAACCACGCCTATGATGAGCGCCGGAATTGCCAGCAACAGCATGGTTCTGGCTCGCGGGTGAAGCATGATGATTTCCTTGTACAAAACGGTATTACGTTACTTTGCACATTAAGCCTTATGGCAATAGTGCAAAAGGTGCTGAAACGGTAAAGTTATTCTGTGACGAAGATCGATAATCCATGGGCATTCACCTTCCGGTCGTTGTTGTTATCACGCCTTGAATTTACAGTGTCCCAAAGATTTATTCTGACTTTAGCGGAGCAGTAGAAGAATGACAAAGTATGCTTTGGTAGGCGATGTGGGCGGCACGAATGCGCGCCTTGCATTATGCGATGTAAATAGCGGTGAAATTTCCCGGGCGAAAACCTATTCCGGTCTCGATTATCCAAGCCTTGAGGCCGTTGTCCGCGTCTATCTGGAGGAGCATCAGATAAGCGTCGAAGATGGCTGCATCGCCATTGCCTGCCCGATAACCGGCGACTGGGTCGCCATGACCAACCATACCTGGGCATTCTCCATCGCCGAGATGAAAAAAAACCTCGGCTTTGCGCATCTTGAAATCATCAATGACTTTACCGCGGTGTCCATGGCGATCCCGATGCTGAAGCCTGAGCATCTGATCCAGTTTGGCGGCGCTGAACCGGTCGAAGGTAAGCCGATTGCGGTTTACGGGGCCGGTACCGGGCTGGGCGTTTCACATCTGGTGCATGTCGCTCAGCGCTGGGTGAGCCTGCCGGGTGAAGGTGGTCACGTGGATTTTGCGCCAAACAGCGAAGAAGAGGGCATTATCCTCGAAGAATTACGCGCGGAGATCGGCCACGTCTCCGCCGAGCGCGTGCTGTCAGGACCGGGGCTGGTGAACCTGTACCGGGCGATTGTGAAATCGGACGGTCGTCTGCCGGAAAATCTGCAGCCGAAAGACGTCACCGAACGCGCGCTGGCGGACAGCTGCATTGACTGCCGTCGTGCCCTGTCGCTGTTCTGCGTGATCATGGGGCGCTTCGGCGGCAACCTGGCGCTGACGCTGGGTACCTTCGGGGGCGTTTATATCGCGGGCGGCATTGTGCCGCGCTTCCTGGAGTTCTTTAAAGCCTCCGGCTTCCGCGGCGGGTTTGAGGATAAAGGGCGCTTCAGAAGCTACGTGCAGGACATTCCGGTTTATCTGATCGTGCATGATAACCCAGGCCTGCTGGGGTCGGGTGCCCACCTGCGTCAGGTTCTCGGTCAAATCCTCTGACGCATAGCCCTCTCCCGCAGGAGAGGGCTTTTTTGTTACAGGTGCATGAGCTGGCGGAACTCTTTTACCTTGCTGCGGCTCACCGGCACCTGAAAATCCAGATCCTTCAGACGCAAAATGTAGGTGTTGTTAAACCAGGGTTCGATCTCGCGGATCTTGTTTAAATTGACGCAGAACGAGCGGTGGCAGCGGAAAAAGTGCGACGCAGGCAGCTTGTTGCAAAACTCGGTGATGTTCATCGCCATCACGTAAGATTCCCGTCGCGTATAGACAAACGTCATCTTTTCATGGGCTTCGGCATAGTAGATATCATTGACCGGCGTCACGATGATGCGCTCATCTTTGACCAAATTAATGGTGTCGTTTTCCCGTACCGTTGGGCTGGCGCTTGCAGGGGCGGTCTGCTGCTGCCATGCGGCCTCCAGCTTTTGCAGCATGCTGACAATCCGCGACTCCTGGTAAGGCTTAAGGATATAGTCAAACGCCTCCAGCTCGAAGGCTTCTACGGCGTGCTCTTTCCATGCGGTCACGAACACAATAAACGGCTTATGGGCAAACTGATTGATGTTTTGCGCCAGCAATACGCCATCCAGCGACGGAATGTTGATATCCAGGAAGATGGCGTCGACCCGGTTATGCTGCAGAAACTTCAGCACGTCCAGACCGTCATCAAAGGTACCCACAATTTCCATCTGGCTGTGGGTGTTGATAAGCCAGGTTAGCTCCTGTTGAGCCAGAATTTCATCTTCTACGATGATGACTTTCATGGGTTACTCCACCTGGGGCAACAGTGATGTTGCCGAATGAGCGGGAGAGCGCTCGTTCGGGACGTAAAACGCAATTTCGGTGCCCGGTTCAAGACGCTGAATATGCAGCCCGTCGCCGTAAAGCAGCTTGACCCGGTGGTGCACGTTCAGCAGGCCGATTTTATTTCCAGGCATCTCGTTAGACTCCACCCGCTCAATGACTTTTGGATCAATGCCGTGGCCGGTATCGCGCACGGCAATACGTACGCGGTTGCCGCTTTCGGTGACGCTGATGGTGACGACGCCTTTGCCTTTACACGGCTGAATGCCGTGAACAATCGCGTTTTCGACCAGCGGCTGGATAAGCAGGCTTGGGATCACGCAGTTGACCTCTTCATCAATATCGTAAATGACCGTGAGCTTGTCACCAAAGCGCGCCTGCTCAATCGCGATGTAGTCTTTAATCTGATACAGCTCTTTTTTGATGTCGATCTGCTCGTCATCTTTCAGCTCGATGTTGTAGCGCAGATAGCGCGACAGGTTAAAAATCAGCTGGCGCGCGGTGTCCGGATTAAGACGAATGGACGAGGAGATCGCGTTCAGCGCGTTAAACAGGAAATGGGGATTGATTTTGCTCTGCAGCGCGCGCAGCTCTGCCTTATTTGCCATCTCACGCAGTTGTTCCGCCCGGGATACTTCCAGCTGGGTGGAGATAATCTGCGACAGGCCGATGGCCATCTCCTGCAGCGTGGAGGTGATCTGATGCGCGTGGCAGTAATAAATTTTCAGCGTGCCCGTCACGACGCCCTTCTCCCACAGCGGAATCACCAGCATGGAGTGGATTTCCGGCGTTCGGTGGGCTTCATCATTGTTTTTAATAATGATTTTACCGTAGTTAATCGCCTGTCGGGTGGTTGGGCTGATGGTGTCATCATTATCGCGATAGTTGTGCTCCCCGACGCCAACGTAGGCCAGCACGTGGTCAATATTGGTGATGGCGACAGCGTCAGCGTGGATGTCATGGCGAATGATTTCGCAGACCTGACGCAACGACTCCGCGTTAACGTGGCGGAAGAGCGGTAGCGTTTTGTTGGCGATATCCAGCGCCAGCTTGGCCTGACGGGCGGCGCTGGCCTCTTTTTCCCCTTCAACGCTTTGCACCAGCAGCACGATAAAGCCGATGCACACGCTGCCCAGGATCATCGGAATACCGATTTTCGAGACGATATCCAGCCCAAGTTCGGTGGTCGGGGCCCAGACGACGACCAGGATCATGGTCAGCGTTTCGCACACCATGCCCGCCACGATCCCGGCGCGCCAGCGCTGTTTTTTCGGGATTTTGCAGCTGATCCAGCCGGAGAGCACCCCGGCGATAATGCTGGTGATAAAGCAGGGCACCGCCGTGACGCCGCCGATGTCAATCAGGTAGCGATGGGTTCCGGCAATCACGCCGGTAATGACACCCACCCACGGGCCAAACAAAATTCCGCCGGACATCACGGCGATAATGCGCACGTTAACCAGCGAACCCTCTACCGGCACGCCAGACCAGGTGCTGAACAGGGCGAACAGCGAAAAGATGGCGGTAACGGCCAGCAGCTCTTTTGGCGAGTGTGCGGATTTGTGCAATAGCTCGCGAAACAGTCGAATGCGAATGAGGAAAAACAGGCAAATCAGCATTAATGCTGCACGGTCAAAAACCGCCAGCAGCATAGTGAATATTTCGTGCACGAGTAGACCTGGGAAAACGGGAAAGAACCATGATAAAAAACCTGACGCGTGTTGACCAGCTATCCGTCAGGTTTATCAAATGAGGAAAAACCATAATTTCTAAAGGGGATTGTCTGTCGGTAACGGACACGTCCTGATTTTTTATAGCCTGCGTATCGTCAGGTAACTGTTTTGATATCATCCTGTTAAATAACAGCTATCAGAAAGCCAACCCTGAAACAGGGGCTTCCGCTTTTCGGCACAGCCGGGTTCCGGTTTTCAGGCGATCGTTTTTTTTCACTTCCCTCTCGACAGCGTGATTTTTTTCAGGTTATTTTCTAAGCACGCCACATCGGTGGCAGCGTCGCTCGGACGGTCCGGGCGCTAACGTTAATCTGAGGAATCTATGGCTGAATTCAGTCCTGAACGCCGTTTTACGCGTATCGATCGTCTCCCCCCTTATGTTTTCAATATCACCGCTGAACTGAAGATGGCTGCGCGTCGGCGCGGCGAAGATATTATTGATTTCAGCATGGGTAACCCTGACGGCCCAACGCCACCGCATATCGTTGAAAAACTCTGCACGGTTGCCCAGCGTCCGGATACGCACGGCTACTCGACCTCCCGCGGTATTCCCAGATTACGTCGCGCGATCTCGCGCTGGTATCAGGATCGCTATCAGGTTGATATCGATCCGGAAAGTGAAGCGATTGTCACCATCGGCTCGAAAGAGGGGCTGGCACACCTGATGCTGGCTACGCTGGATCATGGCGATACGGTGCTGGTACCGAATCCCAGCTACCCAATCCACATCTACGGTGCGGTGATTGCCGGGGCGCAGGTCCGTTCGGTTCCGCTGGTGGAAGGGGTCGATTTCTTTAACGAACTGGAACGTGCGATTCGCGAAAGCTATCCGAAACCGAAGATGATGATCCTCGGTTTCCCATCGAACCCAACGGCCCAGTGCGTGGAGCTCGATTTCTTCGAGAAAGTGGTCGCGCTGGCGAAGCGTTATGACGTGCTGGTGGTTCACGATTTAGCCTATGCCGACATCGTGTATGATGGCTGGAAAGCGCCATCTATTATGCAGGTCCCGGGCGCGCGTGACGTGGCGGTAGAGTTCTTCACCCTGTCGAAAAGCTACAACATGGCGGGCTGGCGTATTGGCTTTATGGTGGGTAACAAAACGCTGGTGAGCGCACTGGCGCGTATTAAGAGTTACCACGACTACGGCACCTTCACGCCGCTGCAGGTTGCGGCTATCGCTGCTCTTGAGGGCGACCAGCAGTGCGTCCACGAGATTGCCGCTCAGTATAAGCGCCGTCGCGACGTGCTGGTAAAAGGCTTGCATGAAGCGGGCTGGATGGTGGAAATGCCGAAGGCGTCCATGTACGTCTGGGCGAAAATTCCGGAACCATACGCGGCGATGGGATCGCTGGAGTTTGCCAAAAAGCTGCTGCAGGATGCGAAGGTGTGCGTATCACCGGGAATTGGCTTTGGTGATTATGGCGACACCCATGTGCGGTTTGCCCTGATTGAAAATAGCGACCGCATTCGTCAGGCGGTGAGGGGCATCAAGAGTATGTTCCGGGCCGACGGGCTTCTCTCCTCGAAGAGCGTGGCTGAAAATCCCGCGTCATCATGACATAAAAAAACAGGAGCCAATGGCTCCTGTTTTTTTGACTGCATGTTCTTCACTAGATCATCAGGGCAAAGGTTCCGGCCCAGACTAAAACAATCACCGAAATGCCCATAAAGAAATATTTCACGTTTCATCGCTCCGCGTATCTTGTGGTACGCATTTAAAAACAGAGTCCACCTGATTATAGAGAACTGAAATCCGGTCAAAGCGGAAATGAGAATTTTCCCGTTTCGCCGCTCACTCCAGCTCAGAATTCTGTGCTTTCCTGTTGCCAGACGGCGCTAATGTACGCCTAAAAATGAGGGGTGACAAGAGGGATTTTTTTAAATAATTTCCGTCACTTACGAGTGTCGTGGAACGGCGACAGTTTGATTTCGCATCGCAATAAATTCACTTTGGGCGACGCAATGAAAAACGGTTTCTTAACGGATGACAGGTGATTGAAAAGGTTAGTTTCTTAGCGAAACTAACCTTTCTGAAGAGCTTAAATATAGAGCGAGGCTTCGCCAATAGGGCGGGTTTTGAAACGACGATGCATCCACAGATACTGCTCTGGCGCACGCATGATTTCAGTTTCGATGACTTTATTGATAAACGCCGCGGCTTCGCACTCGTTTTCGGGATAGTTAGCCATCTCAGGAGAGATGTGCAGACGATAGCCTGACTTATCTGCTTTTCTCACCATTGTCACGGTCAGCATGGAAGCGCCCGACAAACGAGAAATGACAAAGGTGCCGTTGGTCGTCGCAACATCTTTAACCGCAAAGAAAGGCGCAAAGCTGCTGCCTTTACGTCCATAATCCTGATCGGGGGCAAACCAGACGGCTTCACCTTTCTTCAGAGCCCCGACCATACCGCGCAGGTTATTACGGCTGATCATCGCCTTATTCGAACGCATGCGGCCACGCGTTTGTACCCACTCCATCAGCGGACTGTTGTGTGGTCGATAGGTCGCCATCATTGGCTGGCACAGGCCCATCACGCGGCCACCCAGTTCCAGCGACATAAAGTGAACGCCGACGACCATCACGCCGCGTTTTTGCATCTGCGCGCGTTTAAGGTTATCCAGCCCTTCCACGTCAAACCACTTGCGGACGCGCTCATCCGGCCAGAACCAGGCCATGCCGGTTTCAAGCAGTGCCATGCCGATAGACTTGAAGTTTTCAGCGATGAGTTTCTCGCGCTCTTCGGCATTGTAATGCGGAAAGCAAAGCTCAATATTTTTACGCGCGATGGATTCGCGGCGTTTCAGGAAGAAGCGGGAAGCGCTGCCCAGTTTCGACCCCAGCAAACGCAGAACAGGGTACGGAAGTTGAACCAGCAGCCAGAGAACGCCAAGACCAAACCATGTAAACCAGTAACGCGGGTGTAAAAACGCGCGTTGAAATTTGGATTGAGACAAAATAGTAAAACCTATGTGAAGCCTGTAAAGGTAGCGCAGAGTTTGCGATACGACGTGCCGATAAGACCGTTCTTCAAGGTGATGGTTGCAGGCTTTACCGAACTTTACGGCGTTGCCTGGCCACTGCTGATTTGGGTGGGCGGCGTAATGTAGCACCGTTATACGATATGTGCTATTACTCGTTTTTGATTAAAAAAGCGGCAGTTAAGGAGGTGCTTGATTTTACAGATTTTATAGAAAGTCGCATTGAAAGCATTTTTCCTGACTGAGCGGAGAGCAGAAGCCCTGGCGATCGGATGGAAGACGTAACGAAAAAGAATGGCATTGTTGAGTTACGGCAAATTAATTATTTCTCGTTTATTTCTTCCTTACCTAATAAATAAGAATTTTCTTTGTGAAAAATCTTATTTATTATTCATATCCTCAATGGAATAGTCGTCTTTTATCACCCACTTTTCTCTTCTTTTAATCGTACTGCAATAAAATATTGCAGTTCTTTCTTGTTTTTTGACATAGTGCCGTGATGCAAATCAAAATAAGATGTTTTTATTAATATCTCTCTGGCTGCAATCCCTTCGGCGATACAAATATCCGATTTGTGAGAAAAGAGTAGTTTCTTTTTCTGAGTTGATTGAGCAATTTGCGATAATGTTTTAGTGGAAAATTCTTAAGAAAATTCTTGTATCGGATAAATGATCTGTGTATTTGATTTTGTTCCGATCATTATTCTATTATTGCGCATCAAGAACGATACCGTGAAGTTGGCATAGCAAAACAAAGAGGGATGATTAGATGGCTGACAGTTTTCAGAACGAGGTGCCTAAGGCACGTATTAACCTGAAGCTTGACCTGCATACTGGCGGAGCAAGCAAGAAAATGGAATTACCCTTGAAATTGCTTGTTACGGGTGATTTCAGCAACGGGCAGGAATCTGCGACAATATCTGAGCGTGAAAAGATTAACATCACCAAAAATAATTTTGATAGCGTTCTTTCCGAATATTCCCCAAAAGTTAACCTGGCCGTAAAAAATACACTGTCTGACGATGGTGGTGAAGACAACATTCAGCTGACTTTCCAGAGCATGAAAGATTTCACGCCAGAGCAGGTGGCTGCCCAAATTCCGCAGCTGAAGGCGATGCTGGCGATGCGCAACTTGCTTCGCGATCTCAAAGCTAAGGAAGGTGCGAATAAGTCCGAGATGTGAGATCATCGTGTTGTAACCTGAACCCAGAATGAGTAACCGGATGAGCCAGCAACTGACTTTTGCCGACAGTGAGTTTTCCAGTAAACGCCGCCAGAC